>RFKI01000240.1 GCA_003694355.1 Bdellovibrio sp. | reverse complement strand
GCATTAAAGATATTTTAACAAAATGTGTTGGAACGAGAAATCCCAATAATGCGGTAAGGGCCACAATGGATGGATTGAGGCAACTTGTAGATAAGAAAATAAATGAAATGTAAATATTATGGAGAAAACTAAAATGGCTAAAATTCGAGTTAGGTTAAAGAAAAGTCTTATCGGAGCCAGTAAAAGTCAAAGGGATACTGTGCGCTGTTTGGGCTTAAAGAAAATTAACTCTGAAAGAGTTTTTTCAGATAATCCAGCTATTCGAGGGCAGATTTTTAAGGTTCAACATTTACTCGAAGTGAAAATGGAGAAGTAGAAGATGAGTTTATTAAGTGAGTTAAGGCCAAAGAAAGGCTCTGTTAAAAAGTCTAAAAGATTAGGAAGGGGTAGAGGCTCTGGTAAGGGAGGCACAAGTAGTAAGGGGCATAAAGGTCAAAAGGCTCGCTCTGGAGGATCTATTGCAAGAGGCTTTGAAGGTGGACAGATGCCGATTCAAAGACGTTTGCCTAAATTTGGTTTTACCAATGCTTTATTTAAAAAAACATATGAGATTGTTCATTTAGATCAGCTTAATCGTTTTGAAGGAGAGATCAGCCCTTCTGTTTTAGAACAGGCGGGATTAGTTAAAAAAAATAGTGCTATTAAAGTTCTTTTGAGAGGAAAGATTGAGCGGGGGTTAACTGTTAAAGTGCACAAGATCAGTGAGTCAGCTAAAAGAGCGATTGAAGAGGCGGGAGGGACTGTAGAACTAATCCCTTTTTCTGATTTGAACAAAATAAATAAAAAGAAAGAACAAATACCAGGCTCAAATAACTAGTAATAAATAAGGATACATCTTGTGAATACACAGCCAAATCTTTTTATACCAGCAGACTTAAGAAAGAGAATCTTCTTTACATTAATGATATTGGCTTTATATCGAGTTGGTGTGGCTGTTCCCACTCCGGGGGTTAATGCAGATGCTGTTTTAGCTTTTTTTCAATCAAAAAGTAGTGGTATTTTTGGAATGTTTAATACCTTTACGGGTGGCGCTTTAAAGAGATTCAGTGTATTTGCTTTAGGCATCATGCCTTATATTTCTGCTTCGATTATTTTTCAGTTATTACAAAGTGCTATCCCTTATTTGGAGTCATTGAAAAAAGAAGGGGAGGCAGGAAGAAAAAAAATTAATCAGTACACAAGATATGCCACTGTGCTTTTAAGTATTATCCAAGGCTATGCTATTGCCAATTGGTTGAGTGGTCAAAATCCAGGAGGACAGCCTCTTGTTTCTCAACCAAATTTTGGTCACTTTTTATTGCCATTTGAGCTGGTGACGGTAGCTACATTGACTGCTGGGGCCATGTTTATTATGTGGTTGGGAGAACAAATTACTGAAAGAGGTGTGGGTAATGGAGCCAGCCTCATTATCTTTGCAGGTATTGCTGCAGGCATTCCTAGAGGGGCTATGTCTTTGTATAAAATGGTTACAGGCGGAGAGATGAGTGCTCTAATGGCTATCCTTTTGATTTTAGGTATGGTGTTTGTCATTGGTATTATCGTTTTTATTGAAGCTGGCCAACGAAAAATTACTGTGCAGTACTCTCAAAGAGGGATGAATGCTCAAAAGCAGGTGAGTCATCTTCCTTTGAAGCTTAATTTTTCGGGTGTGATTCCTCCTATTTTTGCTTCAAGTTTGCTGATGTTTCCTGCAACTATGGCTCAGTTTATCAAAGCACCATGGATGCAAGAGATACAACAATCTTTAACGCCTACGGGTGCTGTTTATAATGTGATCTTTGTGGCTCTTATTATTTTCTTTTCTTTCTTTTATACAGAAATTGTTTTTAACCCCACTGAAGTTGCAGATAACTTGAAAAAATATGGTGGTTTTATTCCTGGTATTCGGGCAGGTAAAAACACAGCGGAGTATATAAAAAGGGTTATCGATCGTTTAACGGTGGCGGGCTCATTATATTTGTCAGCAGTTTGTATTATGCCCACCTTATTAACAAGTAAACTTCATTTACCCTTCTACTTTGGAGGAACCAGTCTTCTCATTCTTGTAGGTGTGGCTTTAGATACAGTTCAACAGATTCAGTCTCATTTACTTACAGCAAGATATGATGGGCTTGTTCGTGGTGTGAAAATGCGGAGTCGGAGGGTTCAGTTTTGAATATACTTCTTTTTGGCCCCCCAGGAGCAGGAAAGGGAACACAATCACAACTTCTTTCCGAGCAGTTAGGTTTTAAGCATATTAGTACAGGAGATCTATTTCGATACCATATTAAAGAACAAACTGATTTAGGAAAGAAGGTTAAAGCCATTTTGGACCGGGGAGATTTGGTGCCAGATGATATTGTTATTAAAATGGTGGAACAAGAAATTGAAGGCGATGGCTCTTTTATTCTTGATGGCTTTCCAAGAACTATTCCTCAGGCAGAGGCTTTAGATCGAATGTTGGCAGAGAAGGGGCAGCCCTTAGGGAAAGTTTTTTTTCTTAAGGTCCCAGAAAAGGAACTTGTTCGGCGGTTAAGTGGTCGTCGAGTTTGTTCCAAATGTGGAGCTGTTTACCATATAGAGACGTCTCCCCCTAAGCAGGATGGGATATGTGATAAGTGTGGAGGAAAGCTTCTTCAGAGAGAAGATGATCGGGAAGAGGCTATTTTGCATCGACTTAAGGTTTATGAAGAAAATACAGCCCCTCTGAAGAAGTTTTATCATGATAAAGGGATCATGGTTGAAATAGATGGTGTTGGTGATGCTCAAGAAGTTTTTGAGAGGATTAAAAAGAAGCTATGAAAAATTGTGAACTTCTCTGGACTTGAGAAGAAGAAAGTGTTAAATTAGCCGGTCGTTAAAATGAGGTGAGTAATGAAAGTCAGGGCATCTGTTAAAAAGATATGTGCAAAATGTAAAATTATTAAGAGAAGAGGGATCATTCGTGTTATTTGCGAAAATCCGAAACATAAACAAAAACAGGGTTAAAATATGGCAAGAATAGCAGGGGTTGATTTACCAAAGAATAAGCGCTTAGAAGTCGCATTAACTTATATTTATGGTATTGGTCGCTCAAGAGCCAATAAAGTGTGTGAAATGGCTGGGCTCAGTAAGGATTTGAAAACGGACGCCTTAACGGATGATCAAATTATTAAATTAAGGAACACTATTGAGCAGAATTTTAAAGTTGAGGGGGACCTAAGGAGGGAAGTCTCTTTAAATATAAAAAGGCTAATGGATTTAGGCTGTTATAGGGGGATTAGGCATCGAAAAGGACTTCCTGTAAGGGGACAAAGAACAAAGTCGAATGCAAGAACACGAAAAGGGCCCAGAAAAACTGTGGCTAATAAGAAGAAAGCGGTTTAATTATTAGAGGAAAAGGGTATGGCTTCTAAAAATACAAAAAAGAAAACGAAAAAAAATTTTCCTACGGGACGTTGTTATATTGAAGCAGGTTTTGGAAATACCATTGTTACTGTGACAGATCCATCAGGGGGTACTATCTGTTGGTCATCTGCAGGGCTATTGGGGTTCAAGGGAAGTAGAAAAGGAACTCCTTTTGCTGCTCAGATGGCAGCAGAGGACGCTGCTAAAAAGGCCATTGATTTAGGGGTTAAGAGTGTGGATCTTTATTTGAAAGGTCCTGGTTCAGGTAGAGAGCCAGCAGTAAGGGCTATTGCTGCAAGTGGTATTCGAATTAATATGTTAAGGGATGTGACTCCTATACCTCATAATGGTTGTCGTCCCCCTAAAAGGCGTCGAATTTAATTAAAGTCATTGGTGGTTTAAAAAGGAAAAACTGAAAAAAACATTTTTGGGAGAAGAGTTTATGCAACAGCACTATTATAAATTTTGGAGAGATTTAATAAAACCAAAAGGTTTTGAAGTTGATAAAGACACTTTAACAGATGTTTATGGGAAATTTTCTGTGCGTCCTTTAGAAAGAGGATATGGGGTGACTCTGGGCAATTCTTTACGAAGGGTGCTTTTAAACTCCATGATGGGCGCAGCAGTCAGTGCTGTTAAGATAGAAGGTGTATTGCATGAGTTTAGTACGATTCCAGATGTTTTAGAGGATGTAACGGATATTGTTTTAAATTTGAAAAGTGTACGTTTTAAAATGTATACTCCAGATCCCCTTATCTTGCATATATCAAAGCAGGGTCCAGGAGAGGTTACAGCAGCAGATATTCAGACAACAGATAAGATTGAAGTTTTAAACCCTGAGCAACATATTGCCACTCTTGGCAAAGAAGGGAAATTTGAAGGAGAGCTTATTGTCAAATTTGGCCGCGGATATGTTGAAGCTGAGGAGCAGAAAAAAGATCTTCCTGTAGGTTTTATTGCTTTAGATTCTCTTTATAGTCCAATTCGTAGGGTGAATTATCAGGTTTTTGATGCTCGTGTTGGGCAAAGAACAGATTATGATGCTTTAAGCTTGGAAGTTTGGACGGATGGATCTTTGAAACCAGAGGAAGCCGTTGCTTTGGGGTCAAAGATTTTGAAGGAACAACTGCAGATTTTTGTAAATTTTGATGAAGATTTAGAACCTAAAGAGGAGCTAGAGGAAGGTAAAACACCTAAGCTCAATGAGAATCTTTTTCGTCCAGTGGAAGATTTGGAGCTTTCTGTTCGAAGTGCTAACTGCCTAAAGAATGCAAACATTCGTTATATTGGCGAGTTGGTTTGCAGAACTGAGTCTGAGATGTTGAAGACCAAAAATTTCGGTCGAAAATCTCTCAATGAGATTAAGGAAATTCTTAGTACTATGGGACTTTCTTTAGGTATGAAAATAGAAGGTTGGCCTCCCCCAGGATGGGATCCTAATGCGCCAGCGGGAGGACAGCACCAACAATCAGCCAATTCAATGGGAGGAGTTGCTTCCACTGCTCCTGGAGTTTCCCAGTCATCTTCATCCTACCAGACAACGTCTTCAACAGGAACGACTACAGGTGGCGGAGCTACAGGTGGTGGAATGGGTCAGTCCTAGTTAGAATAGAGGAGATAGAGCAATGAGGCATAAAGTAAAAACACACTCTTTTGGTCGAAGGCAGGGGCCAAGAAAAGCTCTTATGAGAGGACTTGTTAGTTCGCTTGTGGAGCATGGAAGGATAAAGACAACAGTTGCCAAAGCAAAAGAGTTGCGTCGTCATGTGGAAAGGGCCATTACAATTGGTAAAGCCGGAGACTTGTCTGCTATTCGAGTGCTTCTAAAAAAAATACCTAATAAAAAAACAGTAAGGTCTTTGGTTAATGATATAGCTCCTCGTTTTAAGGAAAGGCCTGGAGGGTATACGAGAATCATCAAGGCAGGAAACCGGACTGGAGATCAAGCCCCAATGGCGTATATTGAGTTTGTTGATTATCAACCTCCGGCTGCAACAACAGAAGAAACCGTTAAGGGTGATAAAGAGTTGGTGAAAAAGAAACGTCAAGCTGCAAGGAAGGCTCAAAAGGCTAAGAAGCATCGAAGAAAGATGCAGGAAGCATCTCGTAAGAAAAACAGGAATAAGTAGAGATTTACAAGGTGAAGGCGAGCTGGAAGGCTTTTCTTGTAACGCTAATTGTTTTAGCCTTTCTTGGTCTGGGTTGGCTCCGATATAAAAATTTTCTGACAAAAGGACAATCTCCTCCTGGGGCTATTAAAGTTTTAGACCAACTTGAGGAAAAAGGGATTCCAGATCTTCATTTTAAGGATATTTATCAAAATCCTTTATCTATAAAAGACTTTAAAGGAAAAGTTCTAATTATTAACTTCTGGGCTTCTTGGTGTGAGCCTTGTGTTCAGGAATTTCCATCGATGTTGGACTTGATTCATAAAATGTCTGGGAAAGTGCAAATTTTGGCTATCTCTGCTGATTACAATAAAGAAGATCTTTTGCTTTTTCTCAAGGCTTTTAAGGCAGAAAACAATCCTTATTTTCATGTTGTGTGGGATAAGGATCAAAAGATTGCAAAACAATTTGGGACAACAGCTTTGCCTGAGTCATATATCTTGGATCGCCAAGGAAAGCTGATAAAGAAAGTTTCTGGAGCAGAGAACTGGTCTTCTCCAGATGCTATAAGTTATTTTGAGCGCCTCTCTCAATAAGTGTTTTGGTTGAATGAAGGTTATTTGACAAGCTATTTTCAAGTTCAAGGGACTTCTTGCTCCTCTTAAATATGCTAAGAAGGCGAGAAACCTACACTAAAACACTCTGAAAAGATAAAGCTTCGAAAAGAGACTGGCTCCATACATGAAGCTAACCCCGTTATTGTTTGAAGTTTAAAGTTATGCAAAGGATGTGGAGTCCTGGGATCTATGTGGGCTCCGGCATCATGAATTTCCACTATTTAATCATAATGAGTCACATGAAATCTTTATTTAAAAAGGAGGGCCTCTTAAGCTAGCGCAAAAACGTCTATTTACTTGGTCTGTTTGTTATTAAAAGAAAAGATGTATTTGTGCCTGAATTCGTTGGCTGTTTGTTTTTGTTCCAGACACTTCATTATTATTTATAATATAGAGAAGTTCTGTTTCCAGCCCTGAGACAGTGAACGATTTTAGCCCTGTCATGATTTCAGAGGCGGAACCTTGAGTTCTATTTTTATCTGTATCTGGAGAATAACCAACATTGGACTGAGCGTAATTTAAAATCCAATAATTCTCTCTCCATAATTGAAATTTGAGTTCATTGGTAAAAATAAGGCCACTGTCTCTCCGCTGCGTTGGAGCAACAGTAATATCAAAATTCACAATGTCTCCTGTATAAATAATGTTTCTGCCTTTAAAGAAAGGGAGTTTAAGGCCTCCAGAAAGAGAGTACATGGTTCGATTAAATCCGACATCATTTTTAGTATTCCAGTAAGAAAGCATGATGGACGCGCCTAAAGTGACAAAGCGTCCTCCAAGATTTAAGGCGTAACCACTATCTTTAGCGAGAGAACTATTCGTAGGGAAAATTAAGTGAACATTGGCAAAAGGTACATTAGGGGAACCGCCGAAAGAAATAGCTTGGTAGATTGTTTTATAATCCATTTCTAAAAGGCGAATTTGAAGAGTCTCATGATCAGGGGTATAATTTCCAAAAAGAGGCCGGTAAAGACCACCCATTATATAAGTATTATATGGCAAATCATCATATAGGACATAGGCAGATCGAACGCGAGGGTTTGAAAATAAGTTATCATAGGCTGACTTAGAAGGGTCGGAATTAGTAAAACGAGTTTCCCATACAAAGGAAAATCGATTGCGAGTGGGGCGATATCGGACTCCTAAATCAAAAGCCATAGGGAAAAAGGTGCCTTTGTCTGACTTTGAGTATTTTGATAGGTAAAAAGATCGAAAATCTCCAGAGATATAAAACTCTTCTTGTTTTTCTAGGCGGTAAGGGTCTTCTGCTGTGACTCTTTCTAGAAACTCAAATTGGTTCTTAACAATAATATCTTCTTGTTTATCACTTCGATCGTAATCAGATTCATTATAGGAGGCTGTAGGAAGAGTTTTTAGGGGGTAGCCCTTCTCTAGGAAAAATTTTTTAGCTTTTCTCGAATATTTTTTTCGGTGTTTTGGTTGTTTGGCATATTTTTGTTTGGAAAGAGG
>RFKI01000239.1 GCA_003694355.1 Bdellovibrio sp. | reverse complement strand
TATTTACAGAGAAACCTTTCAAAGAGAAAGAGAGCTTGTAAATTTTATCAAAATCCAAAAAGGCCTCTTCTTGTTCCCTTTTCTCTTATTATAAGTATATTGCGTTAATTAAAATTAAAACCTTTTGAATTGGAGGGGTCATGACAACACGTCTATTAATTTTATTCTGTTCTTTCTACTTCTTCATGGGCAGCACTTTATCTTCGGCAAACCCAATAGGCTTTAGTTCTGGCTTGATCCAGGACCCTGTTCAATCCAGCAAGAAAAAACAGCAACAAAACAAAAGAAAAAGTTCCAAGACGACCATACAGAGTCATCAACTCCAAAAAATGAAAGAGCTTGTCAGGAAAAAAGCATCTTATCGAGAAGTTCGAACCTTCCTTGAAGGGCACTATCTTTACCAAATTGTTCCCTTCAAAAAAATGGGTCAATGGGAACAAGAAAAAGCTTTTAAAGACACACAAGATTTAATTAAAGTAGTCATTTCTGACTGGATCCAATTTGCTCTTTCTCTAAATCAAACACTCGGTGCAGGAGAACACTCCTTATCCAAACAAGAAATAGAAAAAAACCTGGATCATTTAAAAATTTCCAACCTGGAACAGATTTATCGCAAAAACCATATCCCACCCATGAAGTCCACAGAGGACATTGTTCGTTTAGCTCGTCAAAAAAGGCTTTCGCGTAAAGACATTAAAGCCATGATTCAAGACAAACAAAACTATATCAATAACCTCGAAAATTGGGTCACCTTCGTTGAGTCCTCTATGCAGTCTACTCAAAAAAAGGATTTTCAAATCAGTGATGTGATTCCTGACATTTGGGCGGGGTTTATTTCCCTACGCGTTCCTCGATCCCTGGCACAGTTCTTCTATGAGGCTAAATGGAAACCCCTCCAATCCCTAGCCCCTCTTTTTAATGGAAGCATGTCTCTTCTTGTAAAAGTGGTTCCCTTTAAAGTGCATTCCCTCGACCTCAACACGGGACGACTACAATCTAGACCCACTTTTTGGATAGAGACCGAAGCCTGGATCAATAAAGACTTTAAAAAGACAATGATTTCCTATGATAAGTTTTTCCGAATTGGCATTGGTGGTCTATGGGGAAACAGTCCCATGCTTGAAGATGGACCCCTTACAGGTTTTACAGGCGTTTCCATGAAAGCTGACAGCTCTATATTGAAGGCCCTGACTCCTCCACAAATGCCTGATGCCTCCTTTAATCTAAAATTTGGAACTGTTTTTGGATCGCCTAAAACCAGCAACAACACCTTTCTTCCAGACATTGTCCGATATAAATATCTTCTTCTAGGCCCTGAGCTCAACTCGCCTCTGACTCCTCTGAGAGGACAAAGAGCCTATGTTCAGGCAGGAGCCATTATTCGTTTAGAAAAAATAATCACTTCTATGGAGAAACAGTCCCAGCAGTTCCAAAAAGAGATTCTTAAGGAATTTAAGGGAGTCTCTTCCATTGATGAGGCCTATCCCCCTTTTGAAGAACAGGAAGATGGTCATATCTTTTTTAAAGGCTATCAGTCTCAACCCTTAGAATCTCCCACGAGCCCTTAACTAATAAGCAGGAGGAGGGAGCAACCAGTCCCTCCTTTGCACAAACTGCTCGACTATCGTGTTGAAAAATCTTGTAATAAAAATAACCTTGCCCACAAGACGATTAAAAGCTAAATAATATTAACAACTTAAGCTGTGACCGCCATTGAACCATCTGACCTCTTAAAAAACTGCCCCATTATTGAAAAAATAACCAAGCTTTTTACATTAAAAAGAAGGCCTTTTCTGTGTTTATATGCGACGCGTTTCAACACGGTAGTCGAGCAGTTAATAAAAATTTTCAGTCCCCTCTTTAAATCTTCTCTAAAAGTACCGAAACACTTACTGAACGAAATGATTGAATTGGAGGAGCCATGTCCACAAAAGAAACTATTTTAATTGCTGAAGACTCTGTCCCAAATAGAAAAATCCTGATGCATCTCTTAGAGAAGCTGGGCTACAACGTAGAAGCTTGTGAAGATGGGCTACAAGCACGAGAGAAACTGGAAAATAAAGAAGTCGAAAACCTCGTTGCTGTTATCTCCGATATCATGATGCCCAATGAAGATGGTCTTCAACTCCTTAAATATGTACGAGGGTCCGAAGAATATAAAGACCTCCCTTTTATTCTGGTCACAGCGGTTTCTGAAAAAGAGTATATCCTTCAGGCAAAGTCCTTAAATGTTAATGGATATATTTTAAAACCTGTAACCTTCCAAAGAGTTATTGGGAAGCTGAAAGAAATTTTTCCCAACAAAACTTTTCCTAACGTAGCTGCCTAAAGGGGGAGCCTGTTTTGGAAGCTCTTCAAATCTCTCAAGATACCATCGTTAAAAAAATTGAGGAGCTCCCTTCTCTTCCAACCATTGTGTATGAACTTAGCCGCGCGATCAATGATCCCATGAGTTCCACAAAACAAATTGAAGCCATTATGTCCAATGATGTCAGTATGACAACCAAAGTGCTTAAACTAGCCAACTCGGCCTATTATGCCATTCCTGGAGGCGTCACTAACTTAGCCCGCGCCATTGCCTATATTGGTTTCGATACCATTAACCAACTGGTTCTTTCTTCTTCCATCATAGAAGCTCTTGAAGTGAAAGGGCCTTCAGCTTTTGATGTGAATGAGTTCTGGAAACACTCCATTGGAGTAGCCATTGCTTCAGAAACCATTGCCAAACGCATCCACCATCCCGCTCCCTCTGATCTTTTCACCTGTGGTTTGGTTCATGATATGGGAAAAATTGCCATCCTCCTTACGGATGCTCAATATCTCACTGACCTCTCTCGATGGGCCATAGAAAAAAACATGACTCTCGACGAAGCAGAAAGAGAACTTAAAACTTTAAGACACACTCATGTGGGAATGCTGCTGGCTGAAAAGTGGTTACTCCCCAAACAAATTCAAGCTGTCATTAAATACCATCATCAAAAAGATCCTAGACAACGAGGTGGGTTAACCGACGATCAAAATAAATTCGTTGATATTGTTCTGTTAGCCAACTTGCTCATTCATGCTCTAAAATTTGGAAATAGCGGGCACAAAAAAATCTTAGGAGCTCCACAGGAACTCATGTCTCGCCTGACTATAGATCCTCAAAAAGACTTTAAGCCCCTCCTTAAAGAAATTAAAGTGAGCCTGGACCGCGCTCAAGACTTTATTAAACTGATTGGAGGGAGTAAACAGTGAAGGTGACTGAAAGCCTTGAATTCTTCAAGTTAATTGCAGAAAAAGCCAACCTTGCCATTCTGGCCTTTAACAAAGAAGACCTTAAATGCCTTTATGCCAACCATTTGGCTTTAGATCTTCTGGAAACAGACTCAACAACCTCCCTTTCCATAGAAGGTCTGGTGCCCAATATACAAAACGCCACACCAGATATTCATTATTTTAACTCCTCTCTCTTAAATCAAGATGGATATTATCAAAATACGGTTTTGAAAAAAAGCTCTGGGCAATGTTTTATCGCCAATATCAGTATAAAAAATGTCAACATCAACAATGAATCTCTTTATCTGATTTTTATTCAAGACATTAGCATTCAATACAAACTTCAACGAGATCTTAATGAAAAACAAGAAGCCATCAAGCAAGCCTATGAAGAACTGCTTGAACAAAACAAACAGTTAAAAGAGCTAGATATTGCCAAAAACCGATTTATAGCCATTACCACACATGAACTACGTACGCCCCTCTCAGCACTCCTGGCCTCAGCAGAAATTTTAAAAATGAAGCTCTATGACTCTCAGGAACAAGCTGATGAATTCATATCCATGATCTATGAACAAGGTCAGCACTTAATGAGCCTTGTCAATGACATTCTTGATTTTGCCAAAATACAAGCTGGAAAAATGGACTTCTATGTGGAACAAAAAAATATTATTCAACTCCTTGAACAACAAGTGGAAGCGCAATCTTCTGCAGCACAAAGCCGACAAATTAAAATAGAAACCGACTTCCCCTCCCAAGAAATATTATGTTACTTTGACGAACTCAGAATGAAGCAAGTGATTGCTAATATTCTAAGCAATGCCATCAAATACAATAAAGACAAAGGACAAGTAAAAATCTGGGTTGAAGAAGATAGTGAGCGAGTCAAAGTCTTCTTTAAGGACACTGGAAAAGGCATCCCAGAAGAACAAATAGAAAAAGTTTTTAATGAATTTGAAACCCTTGGAAAAGTGGCTCAACACAGCAAAGGCACAGGACTAGGAATGCCTATCAGCAAACGCCTCATGGAAGGAATGGGAGGCAACATTCATCTTAAAAGTCAAGAGGGTCAGGGCTCCACATTCTGGATTGAGATCCCAAAAACAAAGGTCCTCGACGAAGAAAACTATCGCTCGCGACCTGATCAAAACGGAGACCTAGCCGCTTAAGAAGTCTTAATACAACCAAAACTTCTGACTTTCTTCTTTCCAGGCGTTTTCATCCTGAACAAGCTGATCATCCAACCATTCAAAGGAAGACATGCTGATGTCTTTGTCAGAAATCCATTTCCTCAAAAGATCTGATCCACTTAAAATATCAAAAGGCATTAGAACCTCTTCATACTCATAGGGCGGCTTTCTCCATAACTCATAATCAGGATAAAGTTTATGAAACACCTTTAAAGCTCCACTCACAAGGCGAAAAGGTTTAAAAGCATTGTGATCATAAGAAGCATGATCCACATGAATCTGAAACCCTCCACATAAATGACCTGCATGCTTTTGAAAAACTGGCTCAAAATAACAAGGGCGCAACAACGCTCCCTCCAGCCATGATGATGGCAAGTGCTCATGAATGGATTTCACCCAGTCTTCTGGACAAGTTAGAGGGACACCGCCTGACCCCACAGGAGCCCCCAAGACCTCCAAAGGAATGGTGGTGCCACGCCCTTCAGATAATAAAGTGCCCTCCAATAACACGGTCCCCGCATACATCCGACAAGCAGAAAGGCGAGGCAAATTGGGACTGGGGTTCACCCAACTAACGCCAGCAGGCCACCCCCACTCATGGGACTTGGTGGGGTCATATCCTAACATAGGGACCACTTCCAAATCCAAGCTATAGTTTTTATATCTCTTATACCACAGTGCAAACTCACCTAAAGTCAGGCCATGTCTCATGGGCGTTGGAACAACACCCACAAAGGTCTCAAAACCCTTTTGCAAACACAAACCTTCCACCGGGCGGCCTACGGGATTGGGACGATCCAGAACCCACAAAGCCTTTCCCCACCTTTCACATGCATCCATCATGTAAACAAGGGTGGCAATATAAGTGTAAATGCGATTTCCAACTTCCTGAAGGTCCACCAAAATCACATCCACATCCTGCAGCATGCTTGATGTGGGCTTTCGGGTTTTCCCATAAAGACTGTAAACAGGAATATGATACTTGGGATCAACATAGTCATCGCTTTCGATCATATTGTCTTGCTTTTCCCCTCTCATTCCATGCTGAGGGCCAAAAGCACACACGATATTTAAAGAAGTTTCTTTCAAAAGGTCCAAAGAGTGCCTCAGCTTTTTATCCACTGAGGCCTGATGAGCTAATAATCCAATTCTTTTTCCCTCAAAGGGCTTAAAAAGTTTATTCTCTAAAAAGTTTTCAATACCAAAAGCAAACAAATGTATTGAACCCTCTTAAAAAAAGAGTTTCTCCAAATCAGTTTCTGTGAGAAGCCACTCTCCCACCTCTTTTGACAACTGATCCACAGATAATTTGTTATAATCATAACCTTTAAAATATTCCTTCATCTTCTTTTGAAACTCTTTCTTCAATTGCTGTCTCTCATAATAAGCCCAAAAAGGATATTCCGCTCGAGAAGAGCTTAAGAGCTGCACAGCGGTTTTCCTAACCTCCAAAGAGTATTTATAAATGGGCAGTCGAACCGTAATTACCTTTTTGGTGTTTTTATCTGTAGGCACTTCGATTTCCGAAACAATAAAACGACCGCTGGGAGTCAATAAGTACTTTTTAGCCAACTTTAAATAGTATTGAGAAAGCATCTCACTTAATTCATTATGAGCCCATTTTTTATCAGGATGCTGCACAGGAGTTGATGTTCCAGGAATGATATAATTGGAGGGTTTAGGAAGACCTGTTTTAATATGAAGGTCTTCTTTGATAAACTCCTCCTGAAAACGTATAAAATATTGTTTGGCATTGGATTTCATAATTTGCAGTTCTGTTTCTGTAAACCTTCGATTTTCAGAAGCTCTTTTTTGGTAAGCCTCCACTTCATCTAAAAACTTTTCATATAAAGTGTCTGCAAGATCTTCAGAGGCCTCAAATAAAATAGACTCCAGCCCCCCAAGACGTTCAATGTCTTTTTTGAGATACTCCACTTGATCCTCTTTAACCTGCTCCCGATTGAGGTCTGTTACAAAAGGATACTGTCGATAAATTTTTAAAACTTTGGCATTAACTTTAAAAGCATCCAAAAAGCGATAGCGAACAGATAACAAAGCTTTCACATCCCCTTGAGGATAAAGAGCCACCTCTTCCACAGGAGTGGGCTTTGTATTAAATAACGGATTTTTGGAACTATAAACATAACGATTCAATAAAGTAGATGGAACATTATCCAACCCTTCCTTCACACTCAGCAAAGTAGACTCTGCAGGAGATCGACCTGCATCAAAACGCTGGCAGTCCACATAAGCACCAACATGACTGTCTGTACAAAAAAGAGGACGCTGCCCTCTCTCTGGAAGAGGCTTATTCAAATAAAGTTTTTCAATGGCCATCTTATCATATGAAAAGGCCGGAGCACTTTTATCAGCAATTTGTGCTCCAATTAAAATAGAATCCATAAAGGTGGAATAATCCATAACAGAACTTGTAATGATTAAATCTTTAGGTAGTTTTCCTGTTTTAAAAAACTCTTTAACCAAATCCTTTCGATGAAAAGCATCATAATTTGCAGCAAGGCTTCCGGCAAAATTATGTCGCAATCCCAAAGCATGTCCCACCTCATGGGCAACCACCTCTCTTACATAGTTCTGGGAAGCTAAAAGGGCTTTCTGGTCACTATCCAAGAAGGAAAGAACAGCCTCGAGCTCTTGAGCCGCAGGAAACCATTGACAAAAAGGATGGGCTTCAAACCCACGCAAGGCAATAACATGATGCTTTGAAGAGGCTCTCTTTTCCAGTTTCCTTAAAAGATCCAGAGCCCTTAAACGTCCCTGAAAAGCAAAAACACTGGTCAACATCACTTGAGCGTTCAGAATCTGTCCTGTTCGAGGGTCAGCCTGCGCATCCGCATAGGCAAAACCTGCTGTATCCCATTTCACCCACTGAATCACATTCTGCTTGAAGTCTGGAGCATGAACCCCTTTTCGAGGTTTTGAAACCTTAACAACCTCTTTCCCAAAGGCCTTATTCCAATACAAAATGCCATCTCTGACGGCTTCCACATAATCTTTGGGCGTATTGGGAGAAATGACAAATTCAATGGGTTTATCCTGATGAAAATGGGTGGAATAAGACTTTGCAACACCATCTAAAGTTAATTGGGGGGCCACTTCAAAAAAACCAATGTCATTAAAATTTTGAGCTTCCAACTTCCGAAAAGTTCCATCTGGCCGATAGGGGGTTAAATAATACTTAACTTCCACGGGTGTATTAACAAGAGAAGTCCCTCCTCCTAAAGCTAACTGAGCAATTTGACGAATCACCATTTCCGAAGAAGAAAGGGTCTTTATCTCCTCAATAAAACTCGCTCCCACAGGGACAGAAGAAAAATTCTCGTTATAGGCGCGCCCATCATAATCAGAGGCTCTCCATTCTGCAGCCACAAAAAGTTGACTCATTCCTTTATTAAAATCAATGGTTAACCATCCTCCTTTTTCAGAAAGAATGGGAAATTTGGCTAAAATAAAATTCTGTGGCAAATCTTTGGTGATTTGATGTCCCACAACAGATTCCATCATATAAACAGCAGAGTCTCGTTTTTTAAAATAAACCACCCGCGATTTCATGCCTTGAAATTGTGGCACTGTCAGTTGCTGAATAAGTTGAGTCCTTAGCAAGAATTCTTTGCCCAATGATTTCTCATTAAGCAAAAGTTTAAATTTATCTTGAGATAAAGATTTTTCTCCTTTTCCTAAAATATAAATAGGAAAAGGCTTGCTCAATTTTTTAAAAGCAAAAGACTGTGTAATGGACTCTGGGGCTTTTAAACTGGAAAACTGAGACGCCGCAAATCCTGTAATACTCGCTAATAAAAGAACATAAAAGATCAATGGTTTTTTCATGTCTCCTCCCCCTTTAACTCGATGGGAGAAGATAACAACAGCCAAAACCAAAAGCAAGAGCTTTATCTTTACCCTGTTATTTTTTCTCTTTTCTGACAACGCAAAGGTAAAGAATCTTTAGGGAAAGAAGGGGATGACTTGCCAATTGTGAAAATCCGAATGGAATTAGTCTTGGCTCTTTGTTGCACTGGAGCTCCTAAAGTTAATACCACCTTATCTCCTTTTTGGGCCAAACCATAATTCACTAAAACCTCTTCAATTTGAGAAAGAGCTTCATCAGTGGATTTATAGGGCAATATGGAAAAGGTTTGAATCCCCCACACCAACTCCAATTTATTTAATGTTTCCACCACATGAGTGACCGCAATAATTCTCGCCTTGGGGCGAAACTGAGAAATCAGTTTCGCCGTTCTCCCTGTTGTGGTTAAACACACAATCACCTTCGCATCTGTTTTTAGAGCTGATAAACTGGCACTGGCAGCAATAGCTTCAGCCACATCCATAGACTCATTGCTTAAGTTAATTTTATAATAATTATCAGAAGCGCGCTCCACTTCCACAATAATATCATGCATTGTACGAATGCACTTAAAGGGATATTTACCACTGGCCGATTCTGCAGAAAGCATAAGAGCATCCGATCCGTCCAAAACCGCATTGGCCACATCGGTGATCTCCGCTCGCGTGGGCCGCGGACTTTCCACCATGCTATCTAGCATTTGAGTGGCTGTAATAACTGGACGACCGATTTCATTACATAACTTAATGATGCGTTTCTGCACCAAAGGCAACTGAGCCTGTCCCACTTCAACGGCTAAATCCCCTCGAGCCACCATGACCCCATCGCTCAGCTGAATGATCTCTTTTAAATTTTCTAAAGCTTCCTTCATTTCAATTTTAGCAATAATAGATGTTCGGGGGTTTTGAGCCTTCACAATTTCTCTGAGTTTACGCATGTCACTCCCTTTACGAACAAAACTCAACGCCACATAATCCACATCTTGCTGAAGTCCAAATTCCAAATCAGAAAGGTCTTTTTCAGTGAGGCAATCAATAGGTAAAGACACTTCTGGAATATTCATGCCCTTTCGGTCCTTTAAAAAACCACCATAGACCACCTCCGCCACAACAACATTCCCTTTGACTTCCAAAACTTTTAATTCAATTAGACCATCATCCAAAAGGATTCTCACACCAGCTTTGCTGATTTGAGGCAAGGCTTGAAAATCAGTGGGAATTTCTTTTTCTGTCCCTTTTTTGAAGTCTGGAGAAATCTGAACCACATCGCCTTTTTTAAGCTCAATGCCCCCTCCCGGGAAATGTCCCACTCGTATCTTGGGACCTTGCAAGTCTTGAAGAAGACTAACTGGAGCTTTTAACTCTTCTGATAGATCTCTTAAATGACGAATAACCTTTAAATGAGTTTCCTGAGTGCCATGAGAAAAGTTTAAGCGCGCCACATTCATTCCTGAACAAATGGCTTTTTTCAAGTTCTCTCTGGATTCAGTGGCTGGGCCAATGGTTGCTACAATTTTAGCACGGCGTTCACTTAACACACAATTCCTCTCTGCAAATCCCTAACAAACCATAACAAAATCTCTTAAAGAACACAATTATGTTTGTTGCCTTGTAGTTTCAATAAGCCGATCCAGCTGTTCTTGATGCCGACGATTTAAGGCCTCAATCTCTCGGCGATGAGCTTCATTCACCTTAGACAATCGCTGTTCATATTGAAGTTTTGTAGCCTCCAGTTCCTTTTGATGAGCTCTTTTGGACTCCTCAATCAATTGTTTTTCTCGATCCATCCTCAAACGCTTTTCTCTTAAAAGGCGATCATTAAGCTCAGCAATTTTTTTCTTAAATTTATTCACTAAAGTCGACATCCTACGTTCGTTTTTGATTTCATTTTTATTAGCTAATTCTCTCATATTCCTTAAGGCTTTATCTTTGTCTTCTAAAACCTTAAAACGAATCTTTTCTCTCTCCTCCCGGTCCGCATTCTTTAAAGTTTCAATGTTTTTCTGATACAAATTTTTTAACATTTTCTCTTGCATAAGAAAGGCTTCACGGTTTTGATGAATTCTCTGGTCGGCCCTTCTTTTTTCATATTCCAGCCTTCGTTCCGCTTCGGATTTCAAAGAGTGGAGGGCTTCTTTATTCTTATAGTTCACCAAATTCATTTTTTCCTTGTAAAAGCGCCCCATCTGTTTAATCTGATCATCCTTTTCCTTATGGATTTTTTTAATCACTGAAGAGTTTCTTTCATTATAAAGGGCTCTTTCAGCATCTCGATTTTCTTTAAGCTTTTCATACTTTTCCTGATAGGCTTGCTTAATATGATTAATTTCTCTCTGAGCCTGTCTCTTCGCTTCAGCCTCATGACGTTCATTTTGAGCTTTTAACTCTGCGATTTTCTGCTTCAACCGTCGAATATCTTCACTCACTCGCTCCCGCACGGAAGCTTTGAAGTCATTCATGGATTTCTCTTTGGCCTTCAGCTCTTTTTCCATCTGTTTGATCTGTTTTTTTCTCTCATTATAAAGACTTTCTTCCATGGCGGCTTTTAACTCTTTTTCCCTATCTGCTCTAGCTTGACGCTCCATAAGAACATTATGGACATTGCTATCTGAGGCTCTTTTCATATCCTGAAAGTGCTTAATTTCCTGATTTTTCAAACGTTTTTCAGCAATTTCCCTATAACGGTCATACTGAGATTTCAAAGCATTGGTTCTCTCTTGATGGTTGCGCAGGATTCTCTTTAACTCTTCCTGATGCTTCTTGTTGAGCTGGTCTCTTTGAGAACGAATGGCCTTTTTCTGATCTTCCCTATAGCCCTCCAATTGGGAGTCAAACCGGGCCTTTTGTTCTTCTATCTGTTTCTGAGATTTCTGAGAAAGATCTCTCAAGCGCCGATTGCTCATCTCTCTGAGCCTTTTCCGCTCCTGTCGCTGTTGCTCTAAAAGAGCCCGCATCTTTTCCTTTGTTGAGTTTTTTAGCTCTTCCAGTTTAGCCTGGTAGGCCTTTCTCATCTTTTGTATTTCTTCCTGATGCCTTTTATCTTTTTCACCAATGGTGTTTCTTAATTTCTCGCGAAACTTTTGCAATTGCTGATTATGTTCCGCCTTAAGGCGCTCTACCTCTTTCATGTGATTTTCTGTAATACGACGAATTTGCTTATGATGCTTTTTAATAAGTTCATTTTCCCGCTTACGATATTCTTCACGCAAACGAGAGGGAGTGCCACTGTTTGAAGATGCTTCCACTGTCGGCATAAGCTTCTCCTCCTTGAGTCGCCTTTTCTATAAATATGATATCACTAACAGGTTTATAACTTGGATGAAAAGCTCTTTGAGAGCAGAGAATTTAGCCTAAAGACACCTCGACTAAAGTTTTTGGTCTTCTTTAGTGCTGCCGCATTTTTTCGAAATGCTTTTCCAGCTGTCGCTTTAAAGCATTAAAAGCATCACGAATAGCCACATACACATCCGTATGGGCTTCATTTTTTTCTGGCTCTTTGGAAACAACAATTTCTTTGTTAGGAACTTTTAACTTAATTTCAACATGATAAACCCTCCCCTGATGATGGTGATGGTGAGGAT
>RFKI01000238.1 GCA_003694355.1 Bdellovibrio sp. | reverse complement strand
TGGTTTTTTGTGTACTTTCTAAAATTTTTAATTTCATTTTGAGACATAGAATGAATAATATTTTAATGTATTTTTTAGCTAAAAGTCTGGAAGTTATGACCGATAAGACTTTAGGGCAGCTGACTGTATTTTAAAATCCAAAAAAAATGGAGAACAAGTCATGCCTCCCGCAGGGGAGAGAGAGGGGGATATTGTGCAAAAAATTTTAGTATATTCCGACTCAAGGACAGATGTTATGTCCATCCGTCGAGTGCTAGAAGCAAGGTTGCCATATCAAGTATTTACAGCTATTGGGTCTAGAAACTTTAATTCTTTGATTTCTAGTAGTAATTTTCATTTGCTGGTTTTAAAAAAACAAATTTTTGAAAAAGACGATTTGGAATTTATTATGTCACTTCGGATGCAAGGGTATGCTTTTCCTATCCTTGCTTTAGAAGAACAGCTATCAGTTGATGAGGATCAAGTTTGGAGTAACCCGTCTTTGGGGTTATATTTCTTAGAGGAGCCCTATACAGAAAAAGCCCTTGCGGGAATTACAAGGAAACTTCTCATTTCTAAAAGAATTCCAAAACAGCGTTTTAAGAGGTATCTGACGAATCAACCAGCCATGATAGAGACGATTTTAGATGGAGGACAGCATAAATCAGATATGTACAACCTTTCTAAAGGGGGTATTTATTGTGAGTTTAATGGAAACCCTTCTCTTGCTGCTGGGGATATGTTAAGGGTCACTGTGGATCTTCAAGATATGAAAAAACAAAGAACCCTTAATGCTAAAGTTGTTTGGGTGACTCGAAAGGGAGACTGTTCAGGTCGCATGGGGGCCGGAATGATGTTTGTCTCCTCTAAAGATGTTTATAAAATGATGATGGATAAGGCATAATATATTTACCGTGTTAGAGATTTTAATAAAGAGAAATTTTTTGCATCTTTGTTTAAAAAATCTAGAAACAGCAAATAGCTTTAGTTTAGAAGAGGCGCAGCAACTGGATCAGGCTTTGCAGTTAGACTCTTCTTCTTTTAAGGGAGTTCTTTTTTATTCTGAAGGAAGTCGGTATTTTTGTTCAGGGGGTAATTTAAAAAAATATGCATATATGCAAAAAGAAGAAGGCCTAAGGGTTAATGACCAGATTGCCTGTGTGCTGGAAAAACTGTCACAATATCCTTATCCCACATGTTGCGTGATTGAGGGAGATTGTTACGGGGGTGGTATGGAGCTTATTTCTGCTTTTGATTATCGTATTTCGGCCCCTCATAGTTTTCTCGGGTTTTGGCAACGTAAAGTGGGTTTGAGTTTTGGTTGGGGTGGAGAACAGAGATGGAAGCGTTTGATTCCAGAAGGTTTGCTTTCACGTCTCTACCTTGAGGCAAGCCATGTTAGTGCTTATGAAGCAGCTGATTTAGGGCTCGTTGATGAGGTTTGTAGCACTTCTTTGTTATTTCAGCGAGCTTATAGTTGGTTAGAGAGGGCTTCTTCCTATTTTTTAGATCCTTTAAGGGATTTTAAGAAACAGCCCAAGGATGAAAAATCTTTGTTTGAAAAATTATGGTTAGGAAAAGCTCATAGAAAAGCCCTTTCTCCTTATAAAAAACAGGACAATTGACAGAAAAGACGAAACCCTCCTATATTTTGTAGGAGAGATAAAAAGGAGATAGCTTATGAAAAAAATAGCCGTTGTTCTTTCAGGGTGTGGTTTTAAAGATGGAGCTGAAATTACAGAGTCAGTGAGTACTTTGATTTCATTAACTCAAAACAATGCAGAATATAAAGTTTTTGCTCCAGATATGGAGTTCCAAGCTGTTAACCATATTGATGGAAGTTCTTCTGGAACACGAAATATTTTGCAAGAAGCTGCTCGTATTGCTCGAGGTGATGTGAATCCATTATCGCAACTTTCTTCAAATGATTTTGATGGCCTTGCTTTTCCGGGTGGCTTTGGTGTGGCCTTACATCTTTGCTCCTGGGCCCAAAAGGGGGCTAATTGTGAAGTTCTTCCTGATGTGGAACGAGTGATAAAAGAGTTTCATGAATCCTCTAAACCTATTTGTGCCATCTGTATAGCTCCAGCTTTAATTGCAAGAGTATTAGGTTCAAAGGGAATTACTGTGACTATCGGAGAGGATGCAGAAACAGCTGCAGAAATTGAAAAAACAGGAGCTCATCATGAGAAATGTGCTGTAGATGACTATGTGACTGATAGAGAGTTTAAAGTAATTACTACTCCAGCTTATATGTATAATGCAAAGCCAGCTCAAGTCTTTAAAGGGATACAAGGAGCAATTAAAGAGCTTGTGGAAATGGCTTAGAGGTCTTGATACTGAAAGTCCCTCAGAACGATGCACTCGCTAACAAGGTATTTCTTGTCTTCTTCATGGTAAACATATTTATAGCAGTCACTGAGAACAGGTAAGCTAAGGAGAGGGAAGTCTTTTGAGGGAGTGGCAATATAAGGGATTTGAGGAGAATAGAGAGAGGTTTTTTTCACTCTGAAAGTAAGCTGATTTTCTTTCCAGAAAGCGATGGTGTAAGATACTTGAGTAACATCGAGTTGACAATTAGGAATATTGGCACAATGAGGAGATTCTCGAACTCTTCGAGGGGGGCGCAGTTGAAGGTGTTGGACCTTTAAGTCATGAAAGGTTTGTCTGGGCTCTTTTTCTGGTGGATTATCTTGAAGTTGAAGAGCTTTTGGTAAAAATAAAGGGATTACATTGTTTAATATTTTGTTGTTTAGTGAAGCTATGGAAAAGATAGAGGAGCTGTGAGGAGCTTTAATGTCGATAACACGTTCTCTTTTTACGGGAGAGGGCTCTTTAACGAGATAATCTGTAAATATTTCTTCCAAGACTAGTCGGATGTTTCCATTTTTGTCTGATTTTTTGGCAATAAGTTTTTGTAAAAGAGTTTGTCGAAGTTTAACGCCACTGGTGTTTACGCGGATATTGCTTTCATAGAGTACGGCTGCTCCCGTTTTGGCTTTTAAGATATTGTTATCGCCCAAGGCTTCTTTAATGGCGCTGACCACTTCATAAACGGTGGCTTGTTTTCCTAGAGGAGCGTCCTTTTCTTCAATGGAGGCTGTGCATCCTGGTGAAAAGAAAAAACCAAGGAGAAGGCCTCCGATAAGAAAGTGCAAAAATAAGAATAAAGGAAGATTTTTCAAGGGTCGTTCTCCTTTTTTATGTGAAATTAAATGGAATCCCATCCCCATACCCACATGGGTAGCGGAAGGATTTTTTCTAAAACTTCTTTTGTTTGTGGTTTGATCCGGACAGCCTCTTCCAGTTTAAGGGGGCCAAAAAGAATCTGGGTTAGACTTCTTAAAGAGGAGATTCCAACGAGGTCATTTTTATACCCAAGAACAAATTTGTCTTCAATACAAGTACAAATGACATCCGTGTATCCTAGCTGGCGAGCATAACGTTGCATTTTAAAGAAAATATTCTGTGGATGTAGGATGCGTATCATTCCCAGATAACCTTTATGCAAGTCCGCTCCATTGTGACTCATTTGTCGAATCAAGTTTTCAGAATGGCGGGGAGCAATGAGGGTCAAGGATTGAGAATAATGAGATTGAGCAAATTGTAAAAGGGGAATAAAGGCAGAAACTTTTCCTCCCCACTCATGAATGTAATTTGTTAAATCCGCTCCTTTTCCTTCTACAGCGTAAGCCAGAAGCTGATTGGTTTTTTTGTCCCAGGCAGTAAATAAGGATGTGTTGGGAATTTTCAAAAAATTTTCAATGTCTTTGGCTGTTCTTAAAGTGCCTGTTCGATGAGTGTTATAGATTTTTAAAATTTCAGAAGCTTTGACCTTGATGCTATTCAAGAATCGAAAATTTTCAGGGAGCGGTTTGTTTTTCCAGGACAAGGGTATTTTTAAACTGTACTCATGTCCTGCCAGTTCAAAATCAAGCTTTCGATAGAAGTCGAAGAGATCTGTCCATAGAATGGCAAAGTCACAGAGTTGATCTTTGGCTTCTTTGAGGCACTGATTAAGAATTTTTTGACTTAACCCTTTATTGCGAAATTGGGGGTGAGTCACAACGCTCCCAATAGCAGCGACCTTAAAAAGTCCGAGGGGTGTTTTGATAAGAAGTGTTTCCATGTGAGCATGAGCAATGGGAAGGGAGTTTTCAGTAATGATTTTTGAATTTTTGATTTTATCTTTGGAAAAAGCAAGGGGGTATTCTTCTGCAATACTCCAGGAAACATTGGGTCGTAATTGAGTATCTAGAAACTCAACAACTTTATCTCGTTCTTGAGGTGTTGGGGATCGGGGATCTTCCATGATAACCCTCCTTCTTTTTTATTTTACTGAAGCTTTTTATAAGATGTTAGTTTCAAGCAAGAGACTCGACTAAGAACTTGACGGTTAGCTCAAGGGTCATTAGACCAAAGTCTAATGAAAGTCTAAGAGGAGAGAGTTTTGGATAAAAAACGGGTACAACAGATTATTCGGAGATTTAAAAAATATTACCCCAATCCACAGTGTGCTTTGGTTCATCACAATCCCCTAGAGCTTTTGGTTGCGACTATTTTAAGTGCCCAGTGTACGGATGAAAGAGTCAATGAAGTGACAAAAACGCTTTTTAAAAAATATCGATCAGCTAAGGACTATGCTGAAGCTAAGCTGTCTGAGCTAGAAAAGGATATTTACTCAACAGGCTTTTATAAAAATAAAGCCAGGAATATCAAAGCCTGTTGTCGAGAGCTTGTGGAAAAGTATCATGGGAAAGTGCCAAAGGATCTGGAGAGTTTGGTGAAGCTTCCAGGAGTTGGCCGTAAAACAGCTAATGTGGTTTTGGGCAATGCCTTTGGAATTTCCAGTGGAATTGTGGTGGACACTCATGTGACTCGATTGAGTCGTCGATTGGGGCTGGTAGATAGCAAAAACCCTCAAATTATAGAAAGAGAGCTAATGAAGGTGGTGCCGAAAAAAGACTGGATTGCTTTTTCTCATTGGTTGATTCTTCATGGAAGACAAATTTGTAAAGCGCGTCGCCCTTTATGTGAAAAGTGTTTTTTAGAGGATCTATGTCCGAAAAAGTTTTGACAGTCTTTCTGGTAGGATGAAGGATAGTATTCATGTTAGTTGCGTTTTTTGAAAGTGCCAAATATGTAGGACATTTGTTTCCTGTGGCTGTGTTGAGAATTTATTTGGGCTATATGATTTT
>RFKI01000029.1 GCA_003694355.1 Bdellovibrio sp. | reverse complement strand
GTCTTACTTTTTTAGAGTTGTCCGATCTATATTTAATTTATTTCAAATATTTAATTTCTAAATGTTTCCCCTTAAACAAAAAACTTTCTTGCTTCTGGGCCTTAGCCATCTTTAATTATTTTTTTAACTCATTCCTTGACAGGGCTTATTTTGTCCACAAGATTGGAACGCAAGGATTTAAAGCCACTCGGAAGGGGGTCATATATGAAAAATCATTGGTTATTAGCGGCAAACGGAAGTCAAGCGATTATCTACAAACATGCCGATCCACACCGAGAACCTGTAGAACTCTACACTTTCCAAAATGAGGAAGCTCGCCAACATGAGCACGACATCACGACAGACATTCCAGGCCGCAGTTTTGACTCCACCTCTCCACACAGACATGCCTTAACCAAAGAACACTCTCCCAAAGAACAAAGCATTGAAAATTTTGCCACACAAATTGCAAATTTCCTGGAAGAGAAAAGGAAACAAGCCGAAGTTGAGTGGATTATCTTATCTGGAGAACCCAAGTTCCTTGGGATTTTAAATAAAAAGCTCTCTGCTCCCACAAAAAACATTGTTATTGCGGAAGTGGACAAGGACCTTGTTCACCTTAAACCAGAAAAAATCAAGCAAGTTATTTTTGAAAAGGAAGGCGTGGAAGTGCCCCTCCAATAACAGAGGACAGATTTAATAATAAAGTTATAAAGCGACGACCTCCACCACTTCAGGAATCAGCTCTTTCAAGCGCTGCTCTATCCCTGCTTTCAGAGTCATTGTAGAACTGGGACATCCAGAACAAGCCCCTTGCATATACACATAAACCACTCCCGCTTCAAATTTGTGAAACACGATATCTCCACCATCCATCGCAACAGCTGGACGAATTTCTGTATCTAAAATTTCTTTAATCTGCTGAACAATGGGATCTGAATCATCCTCACTGGAAATGAAAGTGTTTTCAGGCTCTTCCAAAAGAAAAGGCTCTCCCCTTTCCATGTGTTCTTTTATCAACTCACAAAGAGGCTCTGCCAACACATCCCAGTCCACCCAATCTTGTTTAGTGATCGTTACAAAATCAGGCCCCAAAAAAACAGAAGAAGTCCATGGGAAGCCAAAAATCTTACTTGCTAAAGGCGATCTTTGCGCTTTCAATGGGTCTTCAAAATGAAGATTTTCCGTACACACCTTCTGGTTAAGCACAAATTTCATGGACTGTGGGTTGGGTGTGGGCTCAAAGTGCACCTGAAATTTTTTATCTGACATTATAGCTCCTTTTCTACAGTATTTTCTATAGTAAGAGGTAAAGTAAAAACTTTTTGAGTGGCCTGTTCAATGCTTTCAATTTCTTTTTGAAAAGACGTCATCAAGTCCTTTGCAAAAGAACAAGGATCCACATTCAAATCCTCCAAACTGGCTGTAACAACAGGAGTCCCCTGGTTTGTTACATTCAAAGCAAAATGAATCATCGATGATGTCACGCCCTGAGAAGCTATACTAATACTTAGTTTACCCTTTTCCCAATACAGGTCATCTCCCTCTCTGCGAAGATTTTTACCACTTAAGTGTTCCAACTGCTCTTTAGCCATTTGCACTAGCAACCTTTGAAGAGAAACGGCCGCCAAAATATGACTGTTAAATTTTTCAACCAAAAAATGCAGCATTTTGTCAGAGCGAATAGAGGCCTTCTGTCTTTTATCTTCACCATCAACCATGTGTTCACTTAAAACTTCACAAGGGCCAATCCACGAAATCATGGAATCCCCCAAAAGACCATATTTCATATAACTAAACAATGGCCTTAGTTGACTTCCATCATATAAAAATTCTTTCTCAATCCACTTGGTTTTCATAGGCCCTCCATAGCACGCAACTATCTCTGACAGGACTCGCAGGCCCCACAAGGCCTTGCCCCTCCTAAATAACAAGGCCAAATCCACTCAAAAGGAACATTAAGTTCTCTTCCCATTTGAGCAATAGCCCTTTTATCCATGTGAATGGTAAAGCACTTTGTTTGAACCTTATTCTGCGTGGAAAAGGAAAAACTTTTTTCCATAATCCTTAAAAACTCATCACTGTTATCAGGAAAAGTCTGAGCTTCCTCTTTATTAAATCCAGGAATCACATAATCGGCCTTCAATCCTTCAGCAAAAGCGGCTGCAATATTTAAAAACACACCATTGCGGTTGCTCACCCAGACTTTTTGAGCCGTATTTAATGAAGTATTATAGTCATCCACTTTCACCTGATCCCCCAAGGGAACTTCTGAAAAAGAACTGACTAAAGCACTTTGTGAAATCTGAGAAAGCCATGGTAGTTCCACTACCTTATGAGAAACTCCCAACTTTTCACAATGCTTTCGGGAATAAGCAATCTCTTGGGAGGCGGCCTTTTGCCCATAATCAAATGTTAAAGCCAAAACCACATCGAGGTCCTGACAGGCCCGGTACAGATTAACCGTGGAATCCAAACCTGAAGATAGTAAAACCACTGCTTTTTGACCCATGTTCAATCACGTTTTCCTTTTTGGGGCTTGTTTCTTTTTACTAACCTTTTTACTGGACTTCTTCTTGATGGCTTTCTTTTTAACGGTT
>RFKI01000237.1 GCA_003694355.1 Bdellovibrio sp. | reverse complement strand
GCTCAGAAAGAAGCAGAGCAACTCATTTTAGATCAAAAAGACAAGATAAAAAATGAGTGGAATGAGGTGGAGAGGGAAATCCAGAAGAAAAAAGAAGAGGCTCAAGATTTTTGTGACCGTATGATTTTACAAGCCAAGTCCTATGTAGACGGGGTGAAAAAAGAAGCTCAAAAAGAAATCTCAAAATTAGAAGAAGATATCAAGTTAAAAACAAAAGAAAAAGAAGAGCTTTTAAAGGATTTAGAAGAAAAAAGGAGAGTAGCAGAAGAGGAAGTAAAATCTCTTCTTCAAGAGGCTGAAGAATGTTCTGAAAAGATAAAGGAAAAGGCAAAAGAAGAAGCATTGTCATTGAGAGAAGAAATAGAGGCTTTAAAGGAAGAGGCTAAAAAGGAATCAGAAAAGCGAGCTCAACAACTTCTAGAGGAAGCTCAAAAACAGGTTGAACAAGAGAAAAGAGACTGGGAGGATAAGAAAACTCAACTTCAAGAAACCATTCAGGAACTAGAAAGGCAAGCTCATAAATTAGAAATGGAAGTTCGTCAGAAGACGGAAGAAAGAAATGAGTTGGATAAAGAAGTTCAAGAAAGAAAAGAAGCCTCTGAAAGGTTGCAAATTAAAAGCCAAGTTGCAAAAGATGAGTTTTTGAAAATTGAAGAAAAGAAAAGAAAAGCTCTGGAAAAGCTAGAAGACCAGGCTTTAGAGGAGGAAAAAAGACTCAAAGAACTGAGAAAAGAAAAGACCAGCATGGAGACAGAGCTCTCCTCTTTGAGCTCAGGTTTGGAAGAGGCGCAAAGAAAAAAGGAAGAGCTTGAAAGTCAGCTTTTAAATCTTGAGAAAACAAAAGAAGATCGAATGAAAGAAGCCGAAAAAAAAGCTAGAGAGGTGCTTCAAGAGGCTGAAGAAAAGGCTCGTCAGATGAAGGATGAAGTTTTGGCTTATAAAAATGAAGAAGAGCAAAAGATCTTAAAGTATTTGGAGGATATGAAATTAAGTGAAGAAAAGAAAATCATGAATATGCGAATTGCTGCCGAGAAAAAAATGGAAGAGGAACTTGAGGAATTAAGGGCTGAACAGAAAAGACTTTTAAGGGAAGAAGCTTCTTCTCTTGCAGAAAAAATCATCAATGAAATAGAAGAGGTTTTGAAAGGTCTTCATGTGTCCCTTGGATCTTTGGAAAAAGATCAGGCTAAAGGGATTGTGAAAGAAGCTGTTGAAGGTGTTCTGAGAGGAGAATCTTATTCAGATAAAAATAAAGCTCAGGAGATTTTCGCCTACAGTGCTGTTCAAGAGCAGGAGAGAAAAAGTTTTTGGAGACGGGCCAGTTTATTTGTGATGTTTTTTGCAGGCCTTTTTGTTTCTTATTTTTATTTTGAGAAAGAAGTCAAACAGGCGACTCAACAATTTATTAGAAAATTGGCTTCAAGCGAACAAGATAAAATTGTTGAACAGTATATTGAGAAGTTTAAAAAAGAAAGAGAGTTTCATCCTAAGCAGACAGAAGACTTTAAGAATTCTTATACAGATAACATGATTTACACAAAAGATTTTGCAAAAAAAGAACTCGACAAATCATTTAGAAAGAAATGGATTTTGGAGCTTAGGAAGTTTTTGGAAGAAGAGCTAAAATTAGAAGACAACGTCTTGGTTAAATTGAATTCCTTAGAAGTTAAACTTCTTAAGAGAATTAAGGAGCAAGCCGGCCATATTCATCCCAAACATGAACAGGAAGCTGTTCAGAGGATTAAACGCGAAGTAGAGAAGCCTTTACAGAAAGACATGGAGCGTTTGTTGGGGGGGAAGAAAAATTTCCAGAAATTCTGGGAATTTAAACAACAATTCTATCGTCAACAGGAACACTAGATTTTTCCTTTTGTATCAGATAAAATAGCCGTCAATTTAAAAAGGAGCTTTTTTGGCGCTTTTTCCAGATACGGATGTTCAATATATAAAAGGGGTGGGGCCTCGTTTAGGGCAAATTTTGAAAAAACGAGGAGTGTATAGTGTTGATGACCTGTTGCAGTGGTATCCGAGGGCTTATGAAGATCGGAGGGCTATCAGAAATATTGCTTCTTTGAAGCCTGAGGATGTGGTTTCGCTAGAAGTGCAGGTTCTTCGGAAGAACTCTTTCTCTTCACGATATGGTCGTCGAAAAATATATGAGGTTATTGTTGGAGATTCTTCAGGTCAAATGGCATGTCGTTTTTTTCGACCTCCTTACAAGGGATTTTTTGAACAATTGGAGCCTGGTTTAAGAGTAAAGGTGACGGGAAAGGCTAAGGTATTTGGTGGCCGACTTCTTTTTATGCATCCTGAAATTTTGCCTTTGAAGCCAGAAGAGAAGGTGCAAAACGATTTGTTGCCTATTTATACAGAAACAGAAGGGTTAAGCCCCAATAAATTAAGGCGCCTGATTCGAACTGCTTTAAGTGAGTGTGAGTTTCCTAGACATTGGGTGCAAAAGCCTCGGAAAGGGATTCCTGACTTTATTCCTCAGTGGATTTTAGAGAAATACCATCTCTTGTCTCGAGAGGAGGCTTTAAAGAAGATTCACTTTCCTGACCCGAAAGAGGCGGCGGCTTATTTAGAGAAGCGTTCAGCAGCTCATCGTCGTCTGATCTTTGAGGAGTTTTTTAGTATAGAGCTGTTGATGGCTCAAAGACGTTTGGGCATTCAAAAAGAAAAGGCTTTTGCCATGAAAAAAAAGGCTTATCGTCTTCATGACTTTATCAGCCATTTGCCTTTTGAGCTTACGGGAGCTCAGAAACGAGTTCTGAAGGAAATTGTTGAAGATATGAGAAAAGAGCATCCCATGCAGCGCCTCGTTCAGGGGGATGTGGGCTCCGGGAAGACCATGGTGGCTTTAATGGCGGCTCTGGTGGTGGCTGATAATGGGTTTCAAACAGCTCTTATGGCGCCCACAGAGATTTTAGCTGAACAACACTATAAAAATGCTCGAAAAGTTTTAGAGCCTTTAGGGGTTAAGGTGGGACTTCTTACAGGAAAGCAAAAGCCTAGAGAAAAACAGGAAATTGTGAGCGCTTTGAAGGCTGGAGAGATTCAGCTTTGTGTAGGGACTCATGCTCTTATTCAGGAGAATGTTCTTTTTCAATCTTTAGGGCTTGTGATTGTTGATGAGCAACACCGGTTTGGGGTGGCTCAGAGAAGGGCCTTGAAGAAAAATTTTTCTCCCCATTTTCTAGTGATGACGGCCACGCCAATTCCTCGGACTTTGGCGCTGACCATTTATGGAGATTTGGATATTTCGATTATTGATGAAATGCCAAAGGGGAGACAGCCCATTGTTACAAGATGTGTGTATGAAAACAAGCGACCAAAGGTTATGGAGTTCTTGGAAGCGCAGGTATCTAAAGGAAGACAAGCCTATATTGTGTACCCTTTGGTAGAAGAAAGTGAAAAAATAGATTTGAAAGATGCTGAAACGCAATTTGAGTTTCTATCTAAAACCTTTCCGCAGTTTTCCATTGGTTTACTTCATGGAAAAATGAAGGCTGTTGAGAAAGAATCTGTTATGCGGCGGTTTCGTCAAGGGGAGATTCAGATTTTGGTGACTACAACGGTTGTAGAGGTGGGGGTGGATGTGCCTAACGCCACCTTAATGATTGTGGAACATGCTGAAAGATTTGGGTTGTCTCAACTGCATCAATTGCGAGGACGGGTTGGTCGGGGCTCTCATAAAAGCTATTGCGTTTTGATGATGGGGAGGGCTGTTTCTGAAGAGTCTCGTTTGCGAGCTCAGGTTATGGAGCAAACCAATGATGGCTTTCGAATTGCCGAAGCAGATTTGGAAATTCGAGGGCCAGGAGAGTTTTTAGGAAAGCGGCAGTCTGGTCTTCCAGGGTTTAAAATGGCCAATTTGGTTAGAGACTTGCCTCTTTTAAAGTTGGCTCGTCAGGCAGCTTTTGAGGTTTTAGAAAAAGATCCTCATTTAGAAAAGAAAGAGCATCAATTTTTAAAACAGCATCTTATGGCCTTGCAGGAAAAAGATCTTGTGGGTTAGATTTCTGATTGGCATGTAACATAATGTTTGTTTGAAAAAGAATTATAAAGAGTTTTTTTTCTTTCGTCTAATTGTTTTTCGGTTAACAAAAAATTGTTATTTGTGAAAAGTGTATTTTAAACCGGTGAAAAGTCGATATTTTTTAAGACATCGTTCCAGAAATATTTAAGGAGAGTATGGCCTTTTTGCTTATTATCTTGGCCTTTGTCGCAAACAAAAAGTTCAGTCCAGTTTTTTAAAAAAACTCAAATTTAAGGCTTGCCGTTCCTGAAAAATCCTGTCAGACTTTTATATAGCTGCTGTTAAACCATTGAGGGTTTAACAGTCACTGTAAACTAAACATTTTAATGGGGAGGGAGCAAGGATGCTCAGAGATATACTTATACAAAAAGGTTTATCAAATCGCGAATCGGAAGTCGCAGAACTTGTAACAAAAGGCTTGTCTAACAAAGAAGTTGCTAACCAGCTTTTTGTTACTGAAAAAACAGTTAAGTTTCATCTTACAAACATTTATAAAAAAATGAATGTAAAGTCTCGAGCCCAACTTATTGTTTGGTGCTTACCTCATATGGGATTTGTTGAAAACGCCAATAACCCTGCTCCTAATACGGTTCAACAACAGCCTGCTGTTCCAGCTCAAGGAGTTAATACCATTCCTGCTGGCAACCAAACTGTTGCTTCTCAACCACAAGAAGAGGCTATTCCAACAATGCCAACTGGTCAGGCTAACACTTATAATAATGATAATGGTGGTAATACTGGAAACAATTCTGGTGGGAGCACGGGCGCTTTCGGTATCTGAGGTTAAGTGATGAAACCGAAGGAGGAACCTGTTCCGTCATCCCAGTCTGAGGTTTACATGACGGAAATGGTTCTTCCTAGTCATACAAACTCTTTGGATTCTATTTTTGGCGGCGTGATCATGTCCTGGATAGATATTGCAGCCGCCATTTCTGCTCAAAGACACTCTTCAAAACCTTGTGTAACAGCTAGCATTGACTCTTTAAGTTTTGTGGCTCCAGTTTATAAAGGATGGGTTGTAAACTTAAAAGCCTGCGTGAATTATACAGGAAGAACCTCTATGGAGGTGGGAGTAAGAGTTGAAGCGGAAAATTCCATCACGAAAGAGGTTTTTCATACGGCTTCAGCATATTTAACTTTTGTGGCCTTAGGTAAGGATGGTAAGCCTGTGCCCGTTCCTCCAGTGTTCCCTGATTCGCCAGAACAGAAAAGGCGTTACGAAGAAGGTAAAAAGCGAAGAGAAGTGCGCTTGAGGCATCGAAATATACAAGCAGGAAATTAGTTATAATCTATATTTTTTCCATTGACTCATTTGTGTTGGACTCAGTTGAACATGACATAAAATGCCAGAAGGAGACTCTTCTTTTTTTAGAATAGGAGTGATGCGACTGAGTTCAAAAATTTTATGAGCTTCTTCCTGAGAGAAAAATAATTCCACGTCCTGTTTAAGTTTTTGAACCTCTTCGGTCATCAGTTTTTTAAGTTGCTCCAGTCCTCTTCCTGTAAGAGCACTGGTAAATACACGGGGGAACGTTTCAATGTGAAGTTGTTTTTCAAAAGGGGCTGCATCTACTTTATTGTAAACATGAATTAAAGGCTTTGAACCCCAGCCCAATTCATCAATGAGTTGGTCTACAACGCGTTTTTGTTTTTCAAGGTGAGGATTGGAGAGATCCATGACATGAATCAGAATATCTGCATTGGAGGATTCCTCTAAGGTGGCTTTAAAAGCTTCAATGAGTTGTGTGGGCAATTTATGAATGAATCCCACTGTATCAGTGATAACGCAGTTGCCAACTTCAGGAAGAAAAATTTGTCGAGTTGTGGGGTCCAGAGTCGCAAATAACTGATCTTTGGCATAAACATGTGATTGGGTTAGTTTATTTAAAAGGGAGCTTTTTCCAGCATTTGTATATCCAATCAGAGCAAAACTGGGAATGCGGTTTTTCTGGCGTTTCATTCTGTGCTGATGGCGATTTTTCTTAACGGTTTCCAGTTTCTTTTTAATTTGTTTAATGCGTTCATGAATGCGCCTGCGATCTCTTTCTAAAGCTGTTTCTCCTGGCCCTCTTGTGCCAATGCCTCCTGCCTGACGGGAAAGAGAGCCTAACCAGCCCCCCACCATTCTGGGAAGTTGGTCTAGCATTTGAGCTAACTCAACTTGGAGTTTACCCTCATAAGTCTGGGCTCTTTGAGCGAAGATATCCAGAATAAGTTGACTGCGATCAATCACCTTGCACTTGAGCGCTTCATTTAGGTTTTTGGCCTGGCTGCCAGAGAGCTGGTGGTCAATAACAACAAGAGAGCAGTGGCTGTCTTGAACCATATGAAATAGCTCTTGTACTTTGCCAGAGCCGATGAGAGTGTGTGGTTGATACTTTTTTAAGATTTGAATAACGCTCCCAACGACCTCTCCTCCAGCACTATGGACAAGCTCTTCTAACTCTATGAGGTTTTCACGAATTTCATGTAAGGGATCTGATTTAAGACCGACGCCGACAACAATAACCTTTTCTGGACAGTTGTTGGTGGCGTGCAAGATTACTCCTTTGCCTCTTGGGCCATAAATTGTTGGGCCTGGAGAGTGGTTAAGATAATGGTATTAATGGCATCATTGACCGTGCAAGTCCTTTGTAAAACATGAGCTGGTTTTTTAAGACCTAAAAGAAGAGGTCCAAGAACTTCGCCTTCTCCCAATTGTTGAACAAGCTTATAGGCAATGTTTCCTGAGTCCAGGTTTGGAAAAATCAGAATATTGGCGCCATCCTTAATGTGGCAAAAGGAAAAAATACGTTGAACAATATCGGGATTGAGTGCAGTATCTGCTTGCATTTCTCCGTCTATTGTAAGGTCAGGGCGAAGCCTTTGAACAATTTGTGTGGCTTCTTGCATTTTCTTGGGATTTCCCTTTTTGCCCGTAAAATTGGAATAACTTAACATCGCAATTTTAGGTTTTACCCGATAGGAGTGAAGAGCGGTATCCGCACAGTTAATGGCAATTTGGGCTAGTTGTTCTGAAGTGGGGTCAATATTTACAGTCGTATCTGCAAAGAAAAGAACTTTATTGCGGATTAAGAGCATATTAAACCCAGCAACAACTTCCCCTTTTTTAGCACCTAGGACTTGCAGAAGAGGTTTTATGCAGTCGGCGTAGTTTTGTGTGGCTCCAGAAACAAGTCCTTGAACATCTCCTGCTTCCAAAGCCAAGGCGGAAAAATAAAAAGGACTGGCTGCCAGTCGTTCCGCTTCAGAGAGCATGACTCCTTTTCGTTTTCTTTTTTCATAAAGCATTTGGACATACTTATTATAGTTTTTATGTTCAACAGGACGATGAATGGTGATGTCTTGAATTTCCTCCAGCTCCAGTTCTTTAATTTTTTCTTGGATCACTTCTTTATAGCCGAGAAGGATGGGCTCCATGATTTTTTCTTTTTTAAGAGAATTAAGCGCACGAAGAATTTTTGTACTATGGCCTTCTGGAAAAATAATTTTGGGAACTCCTTTTTTACTGCTTCTTCGGAAGGCCTTCATGCGGTTGATGCTGGCTCGGATAAAGCCTCGACTAAAGCTATTGAGAGCTTCTAGCTTTTCCTTGTAGGCTTTAAAATTTTTAATGGGAGCTTGAGCCACTCCAGATTCCATGGCAGCTTTGGCAACGGCAGGAGCCACATACATTAAAACGCGAGGATCAAGGGGTTTGGGGATAATATAATTTGGGCCAAAGGTGAAGGTTTTATTATCATAGAG
>RFKI01000236.1 GCA_003694355.1 Bdellovibrio sp. | reverse complement strand
TTACTGGCCAGGTTGGCATGAACCTGGAACAACGATTGAATGTCTAATTAACAAAAAGGCATTTGACTCTTTGCCCAAACGTCTCCAAAGAATCGTCGAAGTGGCTTGTCAATCTGCAAATGAAGACATGCTCTCCGAATTTACGGCCAGAAATGCTGTGGCTTTAAAGACTTTGGTTTCAAAACATAAGGTGAAAATTCGTCGTTTTCCAGACTCTGTACTGAAGAAGTTAGGAAGTTTGTCTCTTCAGGTTCTTGAAGAGACAGCGGCTCAAAATCCTCAAGCCAAAAAAGTTTACAGTTCCTTTTTGAATTTTAAAAAACAGTCTATGAGCTGGGGAAAGATTTCGGAGGAAGGATACGCATTAGCTCGTGCGCTGACTGAAAAATAAAAAGGATTTAAAGTGGAGAAAATTTTTATTGGCATTGACAAATTTCAAAAATGGATAGGTGGTCTTTGTGGCCTTCTTTTGCTTTTCATGATGCTTCTTGTATTTGGAATTGTGGTTTTGAGGTATGTTTTTAATAAAGGGTGGGTTTGGCTTCAGGATTTGTCTGTTTATTTGCATGCCATTGTTTTTCTCTTGTCCATGGGATATGGGCTGTTGCAGGGAGCTCATGTTCGGGTAGATGTGCTTTATAACAAGTGGCCTTCGAAGACCAAATATTTGATTAACCTTCTAGGGGGTATTTTTTTGCTGATACCTTTTTGTCTTTTTGTGATTTGGATAAGCTATCCCTACGTGCGAGACTCATGGGCTGTATTGGAACAGTCACAAGATGCGGAAGGTTTAAGTTATATTTACATTTTAAAAACATTTATACCCCTCTCATTTGGTTTCTTATTTTTAGGAGCCCTTTCTTTTGTTTATACAAATTGGTCTTTATGGACAGGGAGAAAGACAATCGAAAATGCATGAGTTGTTTGTTTTTCTTTTGTTTGCACTTGCTTTAATGATTATTCTCACGGGATTCCCTGTGGCTTTTTCTTTAGCTGGCTCCGCTTTATTGGTGGCACTTTTAGGACATGTGTTAGATGTTTTTGATTTGAGCTATCTGCAGGTCTTTCCTCAAAGACTTTTTGGAATTATGAAAAATGAAACTCTTATGGCCGTCCCTTTATTTGTCTTAATGGGTGTTATTCTGGAGCAAAGTCAGATTTCTGAACGTTTGTTATTGAAAATGGGTCAGGCTTTTCAAAGAATTCGAGGCGGACTAGGGCTGTCTGTTTTTTTAGTGGGAGCTTTATTGGCTGCTTCTACAGGGATTGTGGGGGCCACAGTGGTTACGATGGGTTTGATTTCTTTACCGAGCATGCTGAAGAATAAATATTCTCCTTCTTTGGCTTCTGGAATTATTTGTGCATCAGGAACATTGGGACAGATTATTCCCCCGAGTATTATTCTTATTATCTTAGGGGATGTTATTAGTTCAGCTCACCAACAAGCACAGTTAGAGGCTGGTATTTTTTCTCCCACATCTGTTTCTGTGGCGGATCTTTTCATGGGGGCTATTTTCCCAGGCCTCTTATTGGTGGCTCTCTATATGGTTTATGTTTTTTTTATTGCTTTATTTAAACCAGAAGTGGCGCCTCCAGTAAAAGAGCCTGAGCTCAAGGTTTCTCTAAGAGAGATGTTAGGCAGTGTCCTTCCTCCTTTAATTCTTATTATAGGTGTCCTCGGATCTATTCTAGCTGGTATGGCAACCCCCACTGAATCTGCTTCAGTTGGCTGTGTTGGTGCTTTGATTTTAACCTTTTTTATAAAAAAACGTTTGTCTCTTGGCTTTTTTAAAAAGGTGTTGTCCTCGACGGTTTTGGTCAACAGCATGGTTTTTACGATTTTAATTGGGGCCAGTCTTTTTTCACTTGTCTTTCGAGGGTTAGAAGGGGATGACGTTGTCCGCACTTTTTTAATGCATCATCAAAGCCATCATTTATTTTTCTTTGTGATGGCTTTGATGTTTCTTCTTGGTTTCTTTTTGGACTTTTTTGAAATCACTTTTGTGATTGTTCCTATTGTTGGTCCTGTTCTTTTGCAGATGGGCTTTGACCCTATCTGGCTGGGAGTTATGATTGCTCTTAATTTGCAGACTTCATTTTTAACTCCACCTTTTGGGTTTTCTTTATTTTACTTTCGAGGTGTGGCTCCAGAAAGCGTTAGAACTGTTGATATTTATAAAGGAGTGGTTCCTTTTATTTTCATCCAGGTTATTGTGATGGGTGTTTTATGGTTTTGGCCTCAGTTGGCAACATGGCTGCCAATGACTTTACAGAAAACAGGAGCCTTTTAAAGTTGTGATAAAAAGGACTCAATGGCATCGCACCCTTTTTTTAGGTGAGGAGCCTGCTCTTCTACAAAGGCTTCACTGAGCGTTTTTGTATCTTGAGCCGCCTTAAAAACTTTAGGGCCGTCATAATCCACGGTGGACATGCGGCAGGTAAAGCTTTCTTCTGGCATGTAAAAGGCAGAGCCCGGCAGAAGGGCTACAGAGTGTTTCTCTAATAAATAGAGGCTAAGCTCCGTTGAAGACTGGATACCTCTTTTCTTTAGTTTTTCTTTGTAGGAAGAAAAGCTTGGAAACAAATAAAATCCTCCCTCTGGCTTAGGGCAAAGAAGACCCATTTTTTGAAGTCGTTGATGGAGGTATTGAGCGCAAACTTTATGAATAAGAGTGCACTTTTGGGTATAATCAAGAGCGCTCTTTTCATAGGCTACACAGGAAGCATATTGAATAGGGGCTGCAACAGAGCTGAAAGTTTCACTCATTAAAGAGGTTAGAGCGTCTGCTAGGCTGGATAATTGAGGAGGTAGAGCGATGAAGCCAAGACGATATCCGCCTGCGGAGTGAGATTTACTAAGTCCACTTGTTAAAAGGCTCCCTTCTGGATAATAAGTAGGAAACCCTTGTTTTTTATCAGAAGAAAAGTTCACAAGAGCGTAGATTTCATCTGATATAACAAGAATATTATGTTCTCGGCAGACTTCTACAAGAGGTAAGATCTCTTCTTTATGGTAAACAGCTCCTGAAGGGTTATTGGGGCTATTGATAATAAGGATCTTTTGTTGTTGCTTGTAAAAACGTTTGCAAGCTTTTTCAAGGACTTCTTTTTTCAATTTATAACCGTTTTCAATCGAAGTTGGTAATATGTGGACTTCTTTGTTGCAGAAGCTAGCTTGAGGTCCATAGCTGACCCAGCTTGGTGCGGGGATAAAGAGGGGCCCTTCTAAGGCAAACAAAGCCTGAAAGAGCATTTCTTTGCTCCCAGGTCCAATGAGGATATGGTCGGGGTCAAAGTTGTATTTGAAGTGTTGTTTTAAGAACTTAGAAATTTTTTCTCTAAGGGCTAAAAGTCCCTTTGTCGGTAAATATTCATTATGGTGACTATTGTTTTTAAGCTCTTCCTGGAGTTGTGGAGGAGGCAAAAAGGGAGATTGCCCAAATCCAAAGTGGTAAATGTCTTTTCCCTTTTGTCGTAAGTTAAGAACTTTTTGATTGATGAGTAATGTGGGGGACTCTTTGGCTTGATTAAATAGAGTAGAAATTTGGGGGGTCATAGAAAGGGCCTTGTAAGAATTGTTTTCACTACACAGTTCATTTCAATGTTTTTTAAGTTTGTGGGAAGGATATAAAACCGAATAAGATGGCTTTGTCAAAGTTTTTATGTTTTCAAGGGAGGGGCTTCCTCTTAAAAAACCCTCACCTCGTATTATGGTGATTAAAGATCTAAAGGTAAACTCACAGAGACTACAGCTGCGGTTTCCTTAAAGTCATTGTAAGTGGCACTTCCAACGGTTTCATTACCATAGGACAGAGTGAGATATTCCGCATTGATGCTAATAAAAGGCAACATGGTTAAACCCACACCAACCTTGAATCCTGATCCAGAGAAATTGTCAGGGTAACCAACAGAGTCCACCTTTAATTTTGAGGAGAAAACATAGCCACCATAGATGTCAAACATGGGCAAAGCTGTGAAACCCAATGTGGCTCCCAATCGTTGAAAACTGGCGTCGGCGCCTGAACCAGGAATTTCCCATTTAAGTCCAGAGCTAATCGAATAGTCTGCTGCCACATAAAAAAGCGGAAGGGACATCCCTGCTCGAGCTCCAATAACAACCCCTTTTGCGGCGTTGTCAATTTTAACGCCACTAACCGTTCCTGAAAGAGTGCCTATGTTATAGCCAGCATATGGCTCCAGGTAGATTCCAGCCTGTAGAGAAAGTCCTGCAAACAAAGTGGTTAAAAAAACAGTCATTTTTTTCATGGTTCAACCTCCTAAGGTTCTTTTATCTTAGAAGGGTTTTATAGGAGGGTAAAGCTTGATGGTTGATTAGTTGCGTTACAGATTTTGTCTTTGGGAAAGACAGGATACTCTTCATGGCATGACACTTTGGAAAGATATGACTTTAGTCGCTTTTGATCTGGAGACCACCGGTAAATACCCTTTGGGAGCAGAAATTTGTGAGTTGGCAGCAGTTAAGTGGCAGGCGGGGAAAAGGATGGGAACTTTTCAAAGCTTAGTAAGGCCCCGTCAAAAGATGTCAGATGAAGTGATAGCCATTCATCACATTTCCAATGAAATGGTTTTGAAGGCGCCTCCTATTGAAGAGGTTATTGGAGATTTTTACCAATTCCTGAAAGGTGCTTATTTAGTGGCTCATCATGCGCCTTTTGATATGGGTTTTTTAGCTGTGGAGTTTGAAAAAGCTGGACTCAACTTGCATGATAAAACACTTTTTCCTCCCGTGTTTTGCAGTAGTTTATTGACACGAAAAACCTTTCCAGAGTTTCCCAATCACAAGCTGCAAACCCTAACTCAAAAACTCAATGTATCTGTTCAACAGGCTCATAGGGCTTTGGATGATTCACAAGCCTGTTTGGAAGTCACATTAAAGACTTTTAAGGTTTTGGGTGAAAAAAAAGACAAGCAAATGGTGGAGGAATTGCTCGCTTTTCAGAAAGAAAATCTTGTTTGGGAAAGGTTTTCTATAAAATCTTTGGGAAGTTGGGCTGAGAACGTAAAAAAGGTGATAGCCTCAGGTGAGGCTATGGAATTGGTGTATCAAGGGGGCTCACGACCAGGACAGGCCAGAAAGGTTTGGCCAGTTGGTTTGGTCAGGACCCCTTTGAAACAAGGAGATTTCTTGGTGGCCAAGGATGAAAAAGGCGTTATTAAGAGGTATTTCTTAAGTAAGATTCAAAAATAACAGAAGAGTTTATATCTTTTTGATCTTTGATCTCTTTTTAGAAATAAGTTGTAGTAACAAAATGTTTTAGACAAAAGAGGACCTAAGCGGCTTTGGTTTTGCTTTGATGAGCTGTGTAGGTCCAGAGCAGGACTTTTTGTCCCTGAATATCTTTGGTTGAAGCAATGACCTCTTGAAGTTTTCCTTTTGAAGATGCAAAGGGGTGTTGTTTTAAGTTTTTTTCTAGTTGAGCATCAAAGATAACAGCGGGGTAGTGGAAAGCTTTTTGTTTCCTGTGTTTTTTGGCTTCTTCTTCATATCGTTTGGCCATTCCAGCCACAGGGCCAATGATGGTCGTTTTCTTGAGCCTTTGAGGGCCTTGCAGGCCGAGCAATCCAACACCTGCCGACACTCCGATATCAAATGTAATTTCATTAGAGACTTGGTTTTGAACTTTTTCAAACAGGGAAGAGGCCAGGTGCAGAGTGAAGGCAATGGCATTTTTAATAACAACATCGCGATGGTCGTGGTCATCATAGAAGATGATAAATAATTCATCGGCTATCCAACTAAAATAATATCCTTGTTCTGGAACTGATTTTTCTAAGTCTTCTACAATAAGGTCATAGTAACTTTCCAGAAGATTGTGCATTTCTTGAGCGGTTTTACTGTAACATAATTTTTGAAAGTTTCTCCAGTCAGCACAAACGCAAACGGTGAAGCGACGTTTAGCTTCAAAAGCAAAGCTGTAGTCTTTTTTTTCATCTGTTACTAGCAAAAGGTGAGCGATTTTTTCTGGAACCAGAGAGCGAAAGAGTGTGTATTTGGCGTTGAGGTTGCTGACAAACTCCCTTCTTAAAAAGAAAGCCACAAACCAGGCCACCAATGAGGCGATACTAATAATTAAAAAATAATCTTTTTGAGATTGAGGGCTCCCAATGTAGAAACCTAACCCCACAAAAATAAGGGTGGCATTGTAAAAGTACTGTTCCTTCCAGAATCGATAAAGAACAAGTGTGGAGTACAAAATGCCGAGGTGCAGTCCTGTGTAATAAATAAAAAACTTTTCATGATGGAAGGAAAAACAGAAAACCATATAGGCGATAAAATAGACAAAAAGGGGCCACAAGAGCAAAAAAGACTCAGCGAAGCGGGCTAGAGGGGCGTTTTTTTCCAAAACACTTCTTTGGAAAAGCCTATTTAAAATAAAAATGAGCGTGTAGGCCGGAAGTAGCGCCAAGATACTGAGGGCCCGAACTTTAATAAAGGGCGAAGGGTCTTCCACAAAAAGAAAATCAAAGAAGAACATCATGCCCATGGTGAATAAACAAAGATTGGATGTGAAAAGAGCATTGCTAAGGCGGTTATGGTTTTGCCAGGACTGGTATTGTCTTACAAGTGCTTGGCGAAAGGTATGTCCCATGGGTTTCTTGTGTCCTTTTGGAGTGATACTTCCTTCTCGGTAGACTGTAGGAGAGCTTAATAGCTCTCACCAGCTGCTCGACTATCGTGTTGAAAAGTCTTGTAATAAAAACAACCTTGCCCACAAGAAGATTGAAAATCGAACAATATTAGATGGTTAGAGAGAGATCTTTATTTAATCCTAGGAGCTCTTAGAGAGCCACCCCATTATTGAAAAAATGACCAGTTTTTTACATGAAAAAGAAGGCCTTTTCTGGATTTATATGCGACGCGTTTCAACACAGTAGTCGAGCAGTTTTTAACAGTTAATATATCTCACCCCTTGATTTGGCGCAGTAATTTTGCTTAGAAAAGAGTTTTAACTTTGAATTTCACTTTACATCTCAAAGGGGAGGATATGGAAAGACTTTCTCAAAACGAATCTCAACAAAATGTTATCAGCTCCACTCAGGCAGCCTTTCTAATGCCTACAGAGTTTTGTCCTTGTCAGGACCAGAAGATTAAAGACTTAGCTCAGCTTTTAACTCAAAATGCATGGGATGAGTCAGAAGCTGCTTCCTTGATTTTTCATTGGGTGCGAGACCGTCTCTTGTATCGGTTAGGCCTTTATCAGCATACAGCTTTGGAAACCATTGCCTACAAGGGAGGAAGTTGCTCCAATAAGGCCAATGTAATGGTGGCTCTTCTGCGGTCTTTAGGGATACCAGCCGGGTATCATGTGAGTGTGGTTAAAACCAGGGAGTATTTTGGTCCCTATTGTGTGCCTCGTTTTAACCAGTTTATGAGTTACCGTTCGTATCATGTTTATGTGGGGGTATTTTTAAATGGTCGTTGGGTGGCCTGTGATCCCACTGATGATTATCAGCTTACAAATGGGACTCAACATATTGCTCCTCAGGCCCGTCCTGTATCTTTTGATGGAAAAAAGGACGCCTTACTGAACTTGGATCCCTCTCATATTTTACAAGAGTCTGAGCGATGCCTCCCATCCATTGATGAGATATTTTGTAAAAAACCTCGGATTCCTCAGCTGGCTTTAGATGTTATTAATCTCTATGTTGATTTCATGAGAACGGATGGTATAAAGCACTCAGAGGTTTCCACTTTTGTAGATGCCTTCTTTGATTGGTTCTCCAAAACTCATCCTCAGATGTACAAAGCTTTTCTCGACTTGGAGCAATGGTGGCAAGCCAATCAACAGGATAAAAAACGGCTTGAAAATCATGTTTAAGGAGTTTTTTGAATGAAAACCTGGAACTTTTCGCCACCCACACCTTCTTCAATGGGGGATCATGATGTGCCTCAGGAAGGCGAGCATCTTCAAGGAAAACGCATTGCCTTGATGGTGTGTGGGGGGATTGCTGCTATGCGAGCTCCCATGGTGGCTCGGGCTTTGCGACGTTATGGAGCGGATGTGGTGGCTTATGTTTCTCGCGAAGCTTTAAGATATGTGACACGAGATACACTTGAGTGGTCCACAACCAATCCTGTGATAGAGCAACTTTCACCCCAATCAGAACACTTGAGTAACGAGCAACCTTTTGATGCCTATCTTGTGGCGCCTGCAACCTATAATACGATTAATAAAATGCGATATGGTATTGCTGATGGCACAGTGACCAGCTCTTTGGCCACTGCTCTGGGGTTAATGGAGAAAGGGAAAGCCCAGGTTTTGGTGGCTCCGACTATGCATGGAGATATGCATAACTCTATTTTGACAGAAAGTTTGCAAAAGCTACAACAAATGGGGGTCGTGATTATTCCCCCACGAGATGACTATGGGAAGCACAATATTCCTCAAAATGAGGTTTTGGTTGCTGAAACCATTAGAGCTCTTAGTGACTCCCCCTTAAAGGGGCGTTCCGTTTTGGTAACAGGTGGGCCCACGCCAGTTCCCATTGATAATGTTCGTCGTATTACAAATCGGTTTCGGGGACGTTTGGGAATTGAAATAGCTAAAGAGCTGTATTTTAGAGGAGCCCAGGTTCAATTGATTTTAGGCTTTGCTGGAGTTAATCCTCCCAGTTACTTGGATACCATAAAGGTTTCTTCCTACAGAGAGTATAAAGAGACTGTCTTAAAGGCTTTGGAACAAGGGGCCTTTTGGTCTGGAGTCTTTTCTGCAGCGGTTGCGGATTATGAGCCCAAAACCACTTACGATGGGAAGTTGCCTAGTGGAGGAGCTTTACAAACATTGGAGCTTCAACCCACTGAAAAAGTGATTGATCTGGTTCAGGAAAAATACCCTCAATTGAATTTATTGAGTTTCAAATATCAGGAAAACCTTACTCATGGTGACTTAATGGCCATTGCTCATAAAAGACTGGAAAAGGGGCATGTGGCAGTGGTGGCCAATCGGGGAGAAGAAGTGGGACCCCAAGGGGAACAAGTGGCCTATTTGGTAACCAAAGATCACGAGCAAAAAGCCATTGGTAAAAGGGCTATTGCTCGAATGATCGGGAACTTTCTTGAAAAACTTTGATCTTGGCTTTTTGTAAAGACTTTTTCATACTTAATAAAGATTTAGGTTATAAACTTTTAAGTAAGGAGGGCTTCATGAAGACCATTTTGATTTTATTGAGTTTTGGATGGCTCGTGTCTTGTGGTTCTGCTTCTAAAAAAACAGAGAAGGTAACTCCTCTGGCCCCTCCAAAAGTGAAGGTAAAGAAACAGACAGCTAAAGAAGCGTCCGCAAAGGGCTCTCAAATTCATTTTCAGTGTCAGTTAGAAAAAGATGTTAGAAGCATTGAGGTGGTGGTTAATGAGAAGGGGCGTTGTGAAGTTCTTTACACGAAAAACAAGGAAACTCAGTCTAAGGCCAATGGTGTGCCGGATTCAGGTTTTTGTCCAAAAGTTGCCAATAGGATAAAAAATAACCTGGAAAAGGCTGGCTTTCAGTGCCGCTAAAAATACTGTTAGAAGCTGCAACGCATCCAAAGAGCTGGTGTTGTTAAGAAAACCACGCTTCTTATTTGATTTCTCTATGGAGAGTGTGACGACGTAAAAAAGGGTTGTACTTTTTCTTTTCAAGTCGTTCAGGGTGCTTTTGAAAGTTTTTCTTGGTGGTATAACGAGAAGGGGGCTTTCCTTCTTTTCTGGCTTCTGTGCACTCCAGAGTGATAATACGAACTTTGCCTTTTTTTCTTGCCATAACGGTCCCCTTTTCAATTCAAGATGTCTTAATACCTTGTGTTTATGTAAAAACCAATAAGTAACGCCTTGCATAATTTTCGTCAAGGTAAAATATGTGGGGGTTGCAAGCTCTTATTATTTTTTGATTAAGAAAAGCACCTTCCTTTTTCCCTGTCTTTTAGAAGGTTTGCTCCAGGAAGAATAAAAATCAAGGAATAAAAGGTCCAGCTTCGGAGAATATAAGATCGGCTATCTAAGAATTTATAAATATCCGTTTTTAAAACATCCTGGATATTATTGCAGTGAGACTCGATAATAATGATTTTAGGCTGGTATTTATGGAAATCAAGGGAACACAAAACTTTATAATCCATTCCTTCAGCATCAATAGATAATAGATCGATTTGCTGATCTTTAAAGGGGCTTTTATTAATGATCTCGTTAAGAGGCTTAGTCTCTATAGTTTGGGTGTCTAATATTTTATCTTTTGCGCTAAGAGCAATGTTTTGGTCAATTGTAGACCCGAGTCCAAAGGAGCCAAATCGGTGTAAAAGGACTTTTTCTCTTTTGTCAGAAACTGCACTAATAACATTGTAGTCTTTGGGGCGAGCCATATTGAAAAGTTTTATTTTGTCTTGTCCATATCGATGTTTATTCCCCTCCATCCTTTTCGATAGAGCATATATGTGTTCGAGAATTTTTTAGGGTGGTAGCAACCAACATCCACATAAAATCCATTTGTGTAGTCTTCTTTGATGAGTTCTTTTAAAATAATATCTTCACCAAATTGGGAATAATGTATTCGTATAAAGTTTGTGAAAAATGTTTTGCGAAGAAGTTTTATTTTTTTGTCATTCTTTTCTCCATTTTTTACAGAAATAGTTCTTCTTATCATGAAAATCAAAAAGATTAAAAAATAAGGATGGTTTTTAGGAAAATAGTCAAAAAACTTTTGTTATTAAAATAGGTGAAACTCTGTGTTGTTTAAACCCTGATCGACGATTATGTTGAAAAAAACTTATCATGAAAGCCATAAGGAATGCAAAATTGTGGAGAACCAGAATAAAAAATGACTTGGTTTTGATTGCATTTAAGACATTAAAAGTCTCAAAACCCTTAAGGCTATCTTCTATAGGAAATAATAGATTTTTTCTGATATCTCAAAAAACAAGCTTTTGGGGGGTTGTGTACCTTGCATTTCAATAAGAAGGTTGTTGGCCTGTTTTTTAAAGAATTCCGTATGACCTCATAAATAAACGTCACTAAGAAGCGGGGAGTTATTTTCTGCATTTTAAGCCACCTTTTTTGTATCTTTTTTTCGAACAATATCGAAAAATTCTTTAAGTTTTATCTCTAAGTTCTTTTTTAATTCAAATGGGTTGAGTTCATGTCTGCGTTTTTTTAAAGCTCTAACTTCCACGGAATTAAGAACTCCACTTTCTAGCACTCTTTGGTAGGGCGTTTTAGGTGTATCATATTTCTTTTTTATAGTGGAACCCACTCGAACTTTCTCCTTTAATTTAAAGGTTGGCAAAAAGAAGTTTTGAAGAGGGTTCCAATATTTAGTATAAATTTCATTCATAAGATCTACGAGGCTTTCATCTTCAAATCGTTCATAGCCAAATAACTCTCTGACATGAGTAAAATTTTTTTGCTCCACATAACAGTTATCATTCTTTTTGTAGGGCCTTGAACGTGTAAACATCACTCTAGTCCCATATTTGGTAAATTGAAGCATATTTTTGTTTAAAAACTCGCTACCTGAGTCGGAGTTTATGGCCAACAGTTTAAAGGGTAGAGCTTTTTCTATATCTTTAAATTGCTTTTTTACCTCCATTCCTTTTTTAGTAAACATAGCTCTGTTCTCTGTCCATGTAGTAAAAATATCTGTTACGGTGAGAGAGCTTATAAAGGGACCAGACACACTATTCCCACAGTGGGGCTACGGTATCTGTTTGTGTATAACCAGGCTTTTTTATGCGAGCATCTAGAGTATTGATGGGGACTTTATTTTTCATGTGTCTTGCTGGGCAAGTTGTGGATAAGCCTTTTGTAGTTGTTAAACTTTCTCTAACACACCTTAAGTACCGATCCAAAGTTGTTGCGCTCATTTTTTGAAGTTGAAATTTTAAATGAGCTGGGCAATCTTTATAATCTGGTAGCCAGTCAGGAAGGGCTGCTTTCATGCGTTTGGCTGAGATCCTTTCCATTTGCTCCTATAAATATCTGATGTGAGGTATTAGTTCATCACGAGAGTAAACAAGGGGCCTGCCGGAACCCTTTGTTTTGGGTTTGCCATTATTTGCCGAAATGCTCCTTAATCTTCTGATTAACTGCTTTCTTGAGCGTTTTGTGACAAGTTGAGCGTGATCTAACAAATAACTTTTCTCATTTTTAGATCCTGCTTGATATTTTTTAGATATTGCGATCAAATACTGATCCACAACCTGGTGCTTCATATG
>RFKI01000028.1 GCA_003694355.1 Bdellovibrio sp. | reverse complement strand
CTTCTGGAGTCCTATATATCAAATGCCAATCAAGTATAAGAGTCATCAAACTCGTATCCGGATTTGTTGTATTAAAGTTTCCAATAATAAGCTCACCCCCTGGCTTTAACTCTTCATGCAACTTTTGAGCAGTCATTTGTGCCACGGGAGTGGTTAAATAATCAAAAAGTCCCGAGGAATAAATCAAGTCAAACTTCACGTTTTCCCGAATCCCTTCCACAATCAGATTTTTTATGGCCTTATTCACAAAATGAAATTTAATATTGTTTTTATATTTAGCACTTAAATGCTTTAGCTGTTTTTGGGCATTTAAAAGAGCTTCTTTATCCTGGTCCAATAAATAAACATCAGCAGTATATTTCTCTAAATCTGGAGTGTTCTTGATAAACTCCTGCCATTCCATCGCGGGCCCACAAGCTACAGAAAGAAATGATAAAGTTTTTCCTGGGTTAAGATCAAATCGTTCTTTGATCTGTCTTCCGAAATATTTAACTCTATTACGTACTGCTTGGGCTGCAGGCTCTTCTACATAGTATTTATGAAGGCACTTTTGAAACAACGACTCTCCCACAGCTTCATTCTTATAAATCAAATTCATCATTTCATAATCGCCAGCATAGCCTAAAGGCTTATAAAAAACCCGATGAGAAAAAGGTGACTGATAAATTGTATCCTTAAGTTGCTCTCTTAAAAATTGAATAGAAACTTTTTGCCCTGCTTCGTTTAGTTTATTCAATTCTTTTTCTAGAGCTTCTAAATTTTTTGGGAGCGTTCTAGCAAAGTAATCAGAAAAAACAGCCACAACAGCACTTTCAAAATCAGACATGGACTTCATATCGCTTTTATTCTGGTGCTTTTCCAAAGCATTTATTTTTTTCTCTAAGTGGTGCATCCAATCATAAAACTCATATACCGTGGCTTTAATCTCAGGAGGCACCTGCTGCAAATCCTGAACATAGTCCTCTTGCTCCTGAATGATCTGCAGAGACTCTTTAATAGCTCTTAGTTGCTCCAGATTTAAAGGTTCACCAATAATTTCAAAAGCCACAAGAAACTGATCACCCATGGGTTGGGAACGCGTTACACGCACATGATAGGCTCCCAGATCCACATTATCATAAATGAAATGGGCTTCATGTGTTTCAAAGTCAGTTCCTATTTTTTCCTGAGACTCTATGGCAACACCAAAAAGGCTATAATCCAATATTTTATAGGAAACATTGTTAATTTCGAGAAAGAAAGGCTCTTCTGAAGCAGAAACTCGCTCTTGACGAATAACCTTAATGCGTTGATTAACTTTCTCTTCTTTTATATCAAATTCTTCATGGTTGTAGACCGTAGCTGAGTCTTTCATGCGCTTCCCTCCGTTGACGTATAGCTTCATCGGGAAAAGCAGAGAGAAAATTAAATGTTTTAATACAAGAAAAAAAAACAGCTCGACTATCGCAACAATCGAGCCACTCTTCATTAGTCTAGGTTCTCCGACCAGCCATCCACAAAACAGTGTCAAATTGACACTTTTTGAACCTTCACCTATAAAAGTTACTTACCTCAACCCTGAACGTTTTCTCCAGATCAAGGTCATTGGGCAAAAAGCGCCTAACCTGTTGAAATTCCAAACAAGAACGCAGTTGGTTAAGCCATTTTAGAAAGTTCACTTTTAACCTCATACTGGCAAACTATTTGCTAGCCCAATAGACCAAAGCCCCAAGGAGGCCAAAGCCATGAAAGCGCCATCGAAAAATCAAGAGATCGAAGCTCGAGTTTTTAAAAATATTTTAGCCCTTAAAACTCCTGAGCAAAAGATCATTGGCTTTCACGCCTCCAATCTAGAGCTGGCTGAACTAGACGAGGAAACATGGCAAACCTTCAATAAGGCTCCTAACGCCTTAATCCCTGGACCCTTTACCTTCCCAACACTTCCTGAAACTTCTGCTAAAAAAGAAATTGAACAATGGAACCAAGAAAACTTTTCGGAGGTTCATGATTTTATCCCATCTAGCATTCGTTCCATTTCCATTAATGTTTCCCAGGTTTGCAACTTAAAATGCT
>RFKI01000235.1 GCA_003694355.1 Bdellovibrio sp. | reverse complement strand
GGGGTCAATACCACTAACACCAAGTATCCATCGTTTACGGCGTGGACTACCAGGGTATCTAATCCTGTTTGCTCCCCACGCTTTCGGGTCTGAGCGTCAGTGTTGGGCCAGATAGCCGCCTTCGCCACCGGTGTTCCTCCAGATATCTACGTATTTCACCACTACACCTGGAATTCCACTATCCTCTCCCACACTCAAGACTGACAGTATCAAAAGCACTTCCCGGGTTGAGCCCGGGGCTTTCACTTCTGACTTACCAGTCCGCCTACACCCGCTTTACGCCCAATGATTCCGAACAACGCTTGGACCCCTCGTATTACCGCGGCTGCTGGCACGAAGTTAGCCGGTCCTTTCTCCTATAGTACACTCATTTTTTTGTTCCTATAGAACAGAGCTTTACAACCCGAAGGCCTTCATCACTCACGCGGCGTCGCTGCGTCAGAGTTTCCTCCATTGCGCAAGATTCCCTACTGCTGCCTCCCGTAGGAGTCTGGACCGTGTCTCAGTTCCAGTGTGGCTGATCATCCTCTCAGACCAGCTACCGATCGTCGCCTTGGTAGGCCATTACCCCACCAACAAGCTAATCGGACGCGGACTCATCCTCTAGCGATAAATCTTTAACCCCTGTATCCGCAGATACTGTGGTCTTATGCGGTATTAGCCAACCTTTCGATTGGTTATTCCCCACTAGAGGGCAGATTATCCACGCGTTACTCACCCGTGCGCCACTCATACTCACCCCGAAGGGCTTTCCTCGTTCGACTTGCATGTATTAGGCACGCCGCCAGCGTTTGTCCTGAGCCAGAATCAAACTCTTCACTTAAAACTTAAAAGTTTAAATCTGGTTCAACAAATCATTGATTTGGGCTCAAAGATAAGGAGTACTTATCTTCGAGTGAACTCAATTATTGACCTTCCACAAATGCCATAAAAGACACTTATGGGAGGACCCAAATTCTCATTTGGATTAGCTATTCAGTTTTCAAAGAGCGAGATCTTCCAAAGGCCCTTGTTTTTAAATGATTCCTTAATGTTGGTCAACCCTTTTTTTAGTTTTTTATGGAGACTTTTTGGGGACTTTTAAATGGGGGCCCAAGATACTCTTTCTAATGATATTTCCCCCGCCACATGCGTCTTTTTTCCAATAGCTCATAGATTTTTCTTCTTCTTTTGCGTGATGCATCAGAGGGGCTCTATAAAAACATCAAAAAAGCCTTCGACGGCCATGTTAAAGCAACACAAAGAAGAGCCTCTTTGTTCTGTTATCTTTTTTCAATAACCCCTACACATTCTAGAATTAAAGTCCAAATTTATAAAAGAACCGAAAGGACAAGACGCCCTGATTGATGATATTCAGCCGCATACTCCTAACCCAAACACAATGACCCTTTAACTCGTAGGAAACCTATTCGCTGAATTTCCCTGTCAAAAGATCTACAATTCAGCAGTCTATAGATAAAAAATGCAGTCTCGTCAAAAAGCACAGGCAATAAACAAGAAAAGAACGCCATCTTCACACATCTTATTTTTTAGCAGATGACACTCTCAACAAAGATTCACAAGCTGATTCAAAGTGCATTCCAGACAATGAGTTGATTTCTCTCACAACTCCCTTCGTCTGTTTACGAATATGATGACGTCTTACCATCCCTTGGTACTGTTCTTTATTTTGGCTTACAACTTTTTTAAAAAGATTCTTCAAGCCTCTAAAAAACTTTAATGGCTTTTCTTTTAAAGGTTTATTTAACCCCAACTTCTCTGCAGCGGCCTTATGTTTTTTGTTGGCCCAGTATCTAACTGCAAAATGAACCATCATCGAAGAGGTAATAAACGCCATCGTGCTGTATTTGATATCAAAGTGTGTGCCTAAAAATAAAAAACCAACTCCCATTGTAGAATTCACCCCAATGGATAAAAGATCCAGAGTTCGAAAAGCTTGAACAGGTAAATAAGCTTTGATTTGAAAATTAATATCTCTCTGCTTCACTTTCATAGTGTCCTTCTTAGGGAATTGAAATCTTCCCCCTTTTATTTTGAAAGTTTTTTTCGTAAAAGGAACCCGCCATTCTCTAGGCTGTATATTGAACTTAATTACGGGAAGTTTAAATTCTCGAACCCCTGTATCTTTTTTTTCAATATTTAAAATTTTAAAGGGCTGTGCCCACTCCACCTTACCATAATTGTTTAACGCAATATTCAAAAAGATTTTGGTATTATTCTCAAGCCAAGTCTCATGGCCAACAGCTTCAGGAGGTAACATGGTCGCTGTAGAAACCACATTTTCCCCTCGCCCAATAGGAAACACAGAGGCCCACCCCCCTTGCAGTCCCACAAGAGTGTAAGCATAAAGAGCACTCACCACACTGGATTTAAAGATGGACTTTACTTTACTTTTTCCGGAGTAAACCCATGAAGCATAAGTTTTTGCATAGGTTCCTAAGAAAGTCCCAAAGGCAAAGTTCAACATGGAGACGTTATAAGAAAGAGGAATAGAGGAGTCCAAATAACTGGCAATGCAGTTCACAGCAAATCCTGATCCTGCTTGAACCAGGCCGCAAAAAGCCCCAAACAGGAAATTATCAAAAGTTGGCCTTTTATAATGAGCCTGAGCATAAGTAGTCCACCAATCTTTAGAAAGAAAGGACGGCTTGTGTAAGCTTTCTGCTTCAAAAATTTCATCTCCCTTTAACATAACAAGAACCACATCCCGTCCCGACTTTCCATCCTCTCTGGACATGCCCGCCAAGTGATGCTGTCGAGCCATGTACTTGGATAAATGTTTCGAACGCTTGTCTACAAGATTAGCATCCACAAATAAATAAACCACTCCCGTTGGACGGTAAATAATCCGCGCCACAGGCACGCCATCTATATCAGTGAACTCAACCTCACCAAGCTCTGGATGCCTATAAACAAGCTTGTCTTGTCGAAGATGCTCCAACAACTCTTCTTCGCTAAGCAATTGCACTTGTTCTTTAAGATATTCCCTGCCCAATTGAAAAAGAGCAAAGAGGTCATTAACCGTGTCTTCTGAAGAAGGGAGGAGCCCAGCACTTTCCTCCTCTGGAGAAAAATGAGTTAATACATCGGTGGGCCGAGGAGCTGCATGCAACGAAAAATTCAGAAGGAGACAAAAGGCAACTATAAACTCAAGAAGTTTTTGGCTAAAAGAAAAATCACTTCGTTTTAAAGTCGTCAGGCCCAAAGGTCTAACCTTTTAATTAAGGTTTCTTGCAGGAGCCACACCCAAAACCCCCACAAGGGGAACAAGATCAAATAACTTATAACTTGCTCCACCTATTGCCCCTGTACTTAAGTCTTTAAGTCTAACAAATCAATAGAAATCACTTATAAATCCTATTAATTAGGCTTTTTGTGTAAGAATTTTAAAAAATAATTTCTCCCTTGGAGAGGGAATACTTCTCTTATATAAATACAGGGTTGCCCAAAGCCCTACTCTTACACTCAGCCAAATCAAATCCAAGCCCCGCATGTTGCCTCACTCATAGAATCATTAACTATTCATGAAACCATAATCGACTTTACTTCTACAAACCAATGATGTTTTTGCAGTGTTTTACATCTCATCAGCAAGATCAGCTTGAATGTTTTTTGATCTTAAAGACTCTAAAAAACAAAAGTGACAAAATAGAAGGTCCTCATGAAGTTTTGTCTTCTTCCATAGTTATATAATTTCGGACAATAACAAAGTTAACAACTATAGTCGAATGTTAAAAGTATTTTTTACGCTTAGAAGATGGCAAAATTTTTAAAACATCACGGTACTTTGCCACTGTTCTTCGGGCAATTTTAATCCCCTCTTTCCTCAATAACTCTACAATTTTCTGATCCGAAAGAGGACGTTTAGGGTCTTCATTTTCTATCAATTCTTTAATTTTCATCTTAACTGACTCACTGGCAACAGAGTCCCCATTTGATTTGCTAATCCCTGAATTAAAAAAGTACTTCAGTTCAAAAATACCTTGAGGTGTGTGTACATATTTGTTGTTCGTAACCCGACTCACAGTGGACTCATGCATCCCGATATCATTGGCAATATCTTTTAAAATCATTGGTTTTATATGTCCTGGTCCTTTTTCAAAAAAATCTCTTTGATGCTTTACAATGCTCTCAGTGACTTTATAAATAGTTCTCTGCCTTTGATGAATGGATTTAATGAGCCACATAGCTGAACGTAATTTTTCATGAACATATTCCTGAGCTTGTTCATCTTTTGATTTGTTGCCTTTTTTCTTGCTTTCTTTTCTATTTCCCTTTTCCTGATGCAAAAGGTTTCTGTATAAATTGGATATCCTTAATCGAGGCAGTCCCTCTTCATTTAGAGAAACGACATATTCCCCAGCCACTTTATACACATAAACATCAGGCACAATAAAAATGGTTTCATTGGAGCTATATTGACGACCTGGCTTAGGATCCATGCTCAAAATAATCTTAGACATTTCAATAACTTCCTCAATGTCTTTGCCCATGGCCTTAGCAATAGCAGGGTAATTCTTCTTTTCGAGATCTGATAAATGTTCCTCTATTAATGTAACAAGATCATGAGTGTCTTCCTGCAAGTGCTTAGCCTGTAAAAGCAAGCATTCTTTTAGGTTCCTCGCTCCAACTCCTGGAGGGTCGAACTCTTGAACAAAAGGAAGCATCTCTTCAAGATCTTGGACCGAAACCCCTTCGTCTTTTGCAATTTGCTCTAAAGGAACACGTATGTACCCATCATCATTGATATAATTGATAAGTATGGTTACCAACTTTGTTTCTTCTTCGTTAAAACCAGACAAACTCATCTGCCACATCAAGTGATCATTTAGGGTTTTCTTCGATGAAATAATATTTTCATAATTCATGATTTCATCAGAAGCTCCACCCCCTTCTTGAGGAGGACGATACTGACTGTCCAGATAGCTCTCCCACTCAAACTCATCCTGTTTCGTGGGGTCTTGGTCATTGATATTTTTATCAATATCTGGATTTACAATTTCTTCAGCTGTTTGTGCACTTTGTTTTGCGGGATCATCGTCTTCTGTTTCCAAAACTTCTTCCAAAACGGGATTCTCTTCCAACTCCTTGCGAACTTCATTTTCCAGCTCCATACGAGAAAGTTGAAGAAGCTTAATCGCTTGTTGCAACTGAGGAGTCATCCTCAACTGCTGCGATAGTTTCATAGACATTTTCATATTCATAGCCATAACAATAAAACCCTTATGTCAACTTAAAATTTTCTCCGAGATAAAACCGCCTGGCTTTCTCTGATAAGGCAATTTCCTCTGGAGATCCTTCCACCTCTATTTTACCATCTTTTAAAATAAAAGCATAATCACAAATCCCCAGAGTTTCCCTAACATTGTGATCTGTAATCAGTATACCAATACCTTGGTCCTTAAGTTTTCGTATAATTTCTTGAATGTCCCCCACAGCAATAGGATCAATTCCCGCAAAAGGTTCATCTAACAAAATAAATGAAGGAGTTCCCGCCAAAGCTCGAGCAATTTCCACACGCCGTCTCTCTCCTCCAGAGAGAGCATATCCAAAACTATCCCTTATATGCTGGATATTAAACTCACTTAAAAGTGCCTCCAAACGTTCATTCCGTTCCCCAATAGGCACTTCTTTCACCTCTAATGCCACCAAAATATTCTCCTTCACTGTTAGCCGTCTAAAAACACTTGGCTCCTGAGGCAAATAACTCACTCCCTTTCGCGCCCTTTGAAACATGGGAACCTGACTAAGATCCTGATCGTTTAATAAAATGTTCCCCGAATCAGGTTGAACAAGACCAACAACCATATAAAAACTCGTTGTCTTCCCTGCTCCATTAGGACCTAAAAGACCAACCACTTGACCACTTTGAACTTGAAAAGAAACGGATTTAACGACCTGTCTTCCTTTGTAAGTTTTACTAAGATTCTTTGCGCTTAAAATGTTCAACGCCCCCCCTCCTCTTGGGCCTTTAATTTTTCTTTTCCTACTCGAGCCTTTGCTTTGAGCACTTCCACTTGCTCCCCATTTCGATTAAAAATAATGGTATCACCAATTAATTCATCTTCCCCTTGAATTAACTTGGGGTTTCCACTCAGTATAAGCCGATCTTTACTAAAGGTAAAACTGAGTTTCTGAGCTACCGCCCACTTCTCCTTATCGGTTAAACGAACACCTCCTGAAATCAATAAAGTTTTTAGTTCTCCTTTTTTACTAAAAATAAATTTTACACTAGCCCCACTGATTCTCATATTCGTATAATCAACAACCACGTTGTCCAAAAACTGGATTTCTCTGGAATTCCCTCTCAAAATAACACGATCACTTTTAACCTTAACTTCTCCTTTACCCTCCACCAGTCTTGAAGCATAAATATCTCCTTCTATTTCAGTGATCGCCTCCTTAAGCCCCGTTCTCATTTGCTGTCCCCTTAAAAACATACGCCTTTTCCCTAAATGATCTTTTAACTGCACGGGAGATAAACTTTTTAAAAGCCGATAGGAAGAAATATATTCGACCTCTTCTGTATAAAAAACATACCCATTTGACGACTGAACGGTCACATCCCCCTTAATACGCATATTCTTAGTCCGCAACTCAACAGTCCCTCTTTGTCCCCGAACCAAAAACTCAACCCCTTTGGGGCTAAAAAATCGCACCTTTACTCCTTTTAACTCCCATGACTGCTTGGAACGTAATGAAAGAGCTTCTTCAGCCCACAATTCCCATTCCTTCTCCTTTTTATTGGCTTCAACAAGATGAACCCCCTTCATTGCTTGCTGAACATCTTTTTCCTCTTGGACCTTCTCTCTAAATGGACTGTCTTCGAAGTTCACTTTCCGAGGGTACAACAAAACAATTTCTATAGTTAGAAAAGCAAAAAGAATGGCAAATAACCAAGGAGATATGGTTTTCATGTATTAGAGCTCGTTTTTATT
>RFKI01000234.1 GCA_003694355.1 Bdellovibrio sp. | reverse complement strand
TCCTCCCTCTAAGAGATTGATTTTAATAAAATTTCGAGAATACTTATCAATGGACTTTTCCTTTTGAAAAAGAAAATAGCTCACCATTACAAACAATACTGTCAAAGGAATGAACGAATCTTTAAAAAGAAAAGAAATAACTTTTTTATTCATCCATTATCCCTCTATAATTGACATTTTGTATTTCTAATCCGGGTCTGGCATTCATTTCAATAAAAACAGGGCCTCTATTCCTATCCAAAGTCGCATCTAATCCTATAAATTTGAGAGGCGATTTCTTTGCTATCTCTTCCGCAAAACTCACTAATTCTTTCCACATGGGAATTTGATGATCAATGAGAGAACATCCACTTTCTGGATGATAAGAAATGTACCTTCCTTTATAATAAGCATGACTTGTTGTTCCTGTATCTAGATCAATACCCACCCCTATTCCTCCTTGATGCAAATTAGCTTTACCTTTCGACTCTTGAGTTGGCAAACGCAGCATAGAAGCCTTTAACTTTTCTTTAATAAAAATCAAACGAATATCAGGAAGTCCCAGATTCACTCCAAAGCATATTTCTTCGTCTGGAATCAATCTCTCTTCAATTAAAACGCTATCTGGACGGCCTAAGCTATATTTTCCAAACAAAATGGAAGATAGTTCATATTGCATACCCTTAGGACTAATCGTTCTTCCACTCACTGTGACATATTGGTCATTTTCAAATCCTTTAATAACAAGAATTCCATTTCCTTGACTTCCATTAGCCGGTTTAATGACGAATCCAGGAAGCTTCTTAAGGTCCTCATAGATTTTTGATATTTCAAATAAACTATTCAATGTAAAAAAAGTCTTAGCCACGGGAACATCTATGGATTCAAAAAAATTTTTTGCTAAAATTTTATCGTTAGCTAAGGGAAAATCTGAACGCCTGTTCAAAGCCTTAACAAAAAACACGTTCCTTTTATTTAAACCAAGCACTTTTTCTTGATTCTTTATCACCTGAATCAACTTCTGCATTTCAAATATTCTCCTTAAAAATCAAGCTTCTAAAGCGCCAGAATTCCACAAGCCTCAATCCTACCCATCGTCCAAGAATAATATTAGCTCCAACAATTAACACGCCTATTTCTGGAAAAGCCAAAAACAGGGTCTGCAAAAAAAGACTACTCATAAAAGCATAACAAACTGCTGTGACAAACAGTGTTTGCAACATTATGGAAAAGGCTTTCAAATATCCTTTTTCTTCTATTGTTATGGAAAACCTTTCGCTCGTTAGAGTCAATATAGCAATAGGAAACAAGGAAACATGAGTTAAGTTCAGTGGTGAGTGAACTGATAAAATACTTAAACCTATAAGCAATGCCACAACTAAAGTTAACATAGCTGATAACTTAGGGGTATGCATGAGATCCAAAGCTTCAAAGAAAATTCTTAAAAACGCAATGATAAGAATTACAATAACAAACCCCAAAAGACCCCAAACAATTCCTGTTTCTATAGAAGAAGCTGCAATCAAAGCTGGCAAAAAAGTTCCAAAAGTTTGAAGCCCAATAACATTTCGAAAAAAAGTCGCAATCAGAGCTCCAACAGGTATCATTAATAGAATTTTCAAAATATTTATAGAAACACCTGTTTCTTGAAACTTCCTAAACAGATTCAATACATTTAGTTTGCTTCTTCTTAATTTGTAAAGCTGACTAGAAGGAGACAAATAGGAACTAATATGAAAATTCCAATTAAAGCTGATATTAGGCGTATGAGAAAACAACACTCTATCCCCCACATAAAGCTTTAGATAATTTGAAGGAATTTGAGCAAAATGGTCATTAGTGGGGTCAAAACTCACCCAATGCTCTTTGATTTTTGCTTCCACCCACTGATGAGTGATTTTTTTATTACCATTTTTTAAAATCAAGCCTCCCACCAAACGGGATGGAATTCCTGCTTTTCTCAAAAGTGCAACCATTAAACGACTTTTTCCATTACAAGAGGCTTTTTTTAAAAGAAGGGCTGTTAAAGCACTCGTGCTACCCTTAAAAGCTAAATTTTTAAACCCTTTTACATAATTATAAGATTTCTTAATAACCTGATAGACTGAACGCTCACGGCCCACCAGTTTCTCAAAAAGTTTAGCAATCTTTGGATGATTATAGGGAATCATCGGCGTTTCCTTCAAATACAAACTATCTTCTCCCGCCAAATGATCGTTATTTTCTGAAATCTGAATATTTTTATCAATATCCCAAGAGACGCCCTTAAGAGAGACTGAATACTCGATTTCTACTTTAAAAGGCCCTTGTGGTGCTTGATTGCTAAAAGAAACAACCCTATTTTCTCCATCATTTTGAATTTCATAATCAAATCCATTAGCCTGAAAACTTTCATCCGAAACACTTTGACGAAAATCCATAACTGGTAAAAAAGTTTTAAGATGAACCATGCCTTCGTCTAAACTGCCCGTAAGAGTTGTTGTCACCAAGTAATTTTTCTCTGGCAACAATAATTGAGGTGAGTACCCCAAGATTTTTGCCTTATAAAAGATCAACGCTATCGATACCAAGAAAAAAATAACAAATAAAATTTTACTGATTTTCATAAACAAACCTTCTTTATAAATTTTCTTCCCAAGCAAAATAAACGTCAATAAAACCCTAAAATCCATATAAAAGTCTAAACAGCTTGTTCTGTTAGCAACGTCCATAAAGGAAAAGAGGGTCATTATTTTTTAAAGG
>RFKI01000027.1 GCA_003694355.1 Bdellovibrio sp. | reverse complement strand
CCCCATCACACTCACAAAGACCTTGGCTGACCTCAGGTCTTTTGCTGCTTCCACACGAGAAATGGAAACCAATCCCTTTAAGGGTTCCTGAAAACGGGTTAGCAAATATTGAGCAATGACCTGCTGCCAACTCTTTTCAGCCTTCTGTACACGATGAGACATTAAAGCTCCCTTTGAACCTCTTCCATTATGAAAGACTCAATGACATCTCCCGGCTTGATATCATTATAGTTCTCAATACCAATCCCGCACTCATACCCTTGAGCCACTTCTTTCACATCATCCTTAAAGCGCCTTAAAGAACCTAGCTGTCCTTCATAAACCACTTTACCATCCCGAACCAAGCGCACTTTCGAGCCTCTTTGAATTTTTCCTTCCGTCACAAAACATCCTGCCACATTTCCCACTTTGGGAACACTAAACACTTCTCTCACTTCAGCTTTACCAAGTTCTTTTTCTACAAACTCAGGCTTTAACAACCCGGACAAGGCCTTTTTAATGTCGTCCATTAACTGATAAACCACTGTATAGGTTTTAATTTCCACCCCTTTTTCCTTAGCCAGGGATTGAGCCATGGAATCCGCACGCACATTAAATCCAATCACAAGTCCCTTAGCAGTGCTTGCCAAGAGAATATCTGATTTGCTAATGGCCCCCACGCCCGCATGAACCACCCGAATTTTCACTTCATCCGTACTCACTTTATTGAAAAGCACTTTAACCGCCTCAAGGCTTCCTGACACATCAGCCTTTAGAACAACAGGCAACTCCTGCACATCCCCTGATTTGATCTTGCTAAACAATTCTTCAAGAGAAACCTTCTGGGGTTTTTGCTGCTCCTGTTCCTTCTGCTCCTTAACCAGCTCGGCAATCTCACGCGCCTGCTCTTCTGTTTTACAAACATAGAAAGCGTCTCCAGCTTCAGGGGGTTCTTCAAAACCCACCACTTCCACAGGGTCGCCCGGATAAGCTTTCTTAACTTTTTTACCTTGATCATCTTTCATAACACGAACACGGCCAGAAACTTCACCGCTCACAATGGGTTGCCCCTGTTCTAAATAACCTTCCTGAACCAGAAGTGTGGCCACAGGCCCTAATCCTTTTTCCAAACGACTTTCAATAATCACACCCTGTGCAGAACGCTCTGGATTGGCCTTGAGCTCCTGAATTTCAGCCACCAAACGAACCTGTTCCAGAAGGTTATCAATTCCTTTTCCTTGAAGGGCCGACACTTCACAGTAAATCGTATCCCCGCCCCAGTCCTCGGGAACCAATTCATGCTCTGCAAGTTGCTGTTTGATTTTATCAGGATTGGCATTGGGACGATCTATTTTGTTCAAAGCCACCACAATGGGGACATTGGCGGCTTTGGCATGGTTCAAAGCCTCTATGGTCTGAGGCATCACACCATCATCAGCTGCCACCACAAGAATCACAATATCGGTCACATGAGCTCCTCTTTCACGCATGGCTGTGAAAGCCTCATGACCTGGAGTATCTATGAAAGTGATATAAGATTTATCTGGGAGCTGCACTTTATAAGCACCAATATGTTGAGTGATTCCTCCCGCTTCTTTTTTGGCTACATTGGCATGTCGGATAGCATCCAACAAAGTTGTCTTTCCATGGTCCACATGTCCCATTACCGTAACAACTGGAGGACGGGTTTTCTTTTCGGCTTCTAGATTACCAAAAGTGGCAGCCTTAATGAGGTCCTCTACGGATCGTTTAATAAGCTGGGTTTCAAAGTTGTATTCTGAGGCAATTAAAGTCGCTGTATCATAATCCAAGCTGGAGTTAATATTAGCCATCACTCCATTCACCATAAGCTTCTTAATGAGTTCATTGGCCTTAACTCCAAGCTGCTGAGCCAAATCAGAGACTTTAATGGTGTCATACATTTTCACAATACGCTTGGAAGCCTTAGGAACAGTAATTTGTGTCTTCTTGGCCTCTCGACCCAAATTAATTTTTTTCTAAAAAAAAAAAAAAATCACTTCTCTTTTTCTAAAGTCAGAAGCCTTAAACTCTTTAACTTGTTCTTTAGGCCCGCCCTTTTTTCGAGGTTTCTCCTCTTTTTTCTTTTCTTCAACTTCATGCTCTATATCAAATACAGGTGCTGCCACAAAACCCGTTCGTAAATTACGGGCAGAGGCCGAAGAACGAGGAGGCCTGACTTCCTGGTGCGAAGGGGGCTGAGAGAAAGAAGGCGTTGATGATTTCGTAAATGCCTCTCCATGACTCCCTTTAACAGGAGATTTGATTTTAGATAAGTCCACACGACCCACAATATTGGTTTTCTCACTAGATGATCCTGGCTTTGTCGATAAAGAAGCCTGAGAAGTGTCCACTGTTTCTTTTAAAACGGACTGGCCTCCAATCGCTCTACTTTCTGAGTGAATCCCACTTTCAGGAGATGCTGTGGTTGTCGCAGTGCTCGCCTTCCTACGAATCACTGTTTTCTTAGCTTTTTTTATAGCCGAGGCCTCAGCCTCTTCATCCGTTACAGATCCAGATGCTGATGCTGATTTTTTGATAATTTTTGTAGCCGATTTTTTAACAACCTTTTTGACCACTTTTTTTGAAGCTGTTTTCTTTTTTGTTTTCTTAGTCGTCTTCTTGGCTTTTGTTTTCCGAGTTGTTTTTTTCTTCTTTTTTTTGCCTGGGGATTCTTCCTCCAGACGCATTTTGATTTCAGCAATCAACTCAGCACTCAAGCCTGCCATGTGACTCTTTACAGGCAATTTCCATGCCTTGATTTTATCCATCAAAGCAATGGTTTCCATACCTATTTGTTTTGCAAATTCATAAACCTTAACTTCTTCGCTCACTCATGCTCCTTTTTTCTCGTAGATGCTTTTTACTCTATACTTGAGCCTTCTCTTCTTCCCGAGAAGAAGACTCTGAGTCACTCTCCTGAGAAGATTCCTCTGTGTCTTTCTGAGAAGAGGCCATTTTAGACTCTTGTGCATCACCTTCTTGCTCCTGTGCCTCAACTTTTGCAAGCTCTTCTTTGAGCCGCTGCTCAGCTTCCGCCTTGGAAAGAGCCCCTGCATCTTTAGCTGGTTCCGCTTTAGGTGCTGTTGGAATTTCTTTCCCTTGAGATTGATACTCCTCTAGTAAGTCTTTGGCTTGTTGAATCAGTTTAGCCGCTTTTTCCTTATCTTCATAGCCGGGAATCCTCATCACATCCTCAACAGAGGCCTCAGCCAGTGCAGGAAAAGAACCGAATCCAGACTGAAAAATGTTTTGAGCCATTGTTTCTGTCATCCCAGGAATCAGCATTAAATTAAAAATCGCCTCGGCGGTTTTGGCTGCAGAATCTGATTCAGAAAGAATGTCTAACTTCCATCCTGTTAGCCTTGAAGCCAAACGAACATTTTGACCTTTTCTCCCTATGGCCAAACTTAATTGGTGGTCTGGAACCACAACCTCCATTTCTTTGCTGTCCTCATCCATAAAAACCTTGGAGATTTCTGCAGGCGCCAAGGCATTACACACAAAGCGTGTAGGATCTTCATCCCAATGAACAATATCTATTTTTTCACCTTTAAGCTCTTGAATAATATTCTGAACACGACTTCCTTTCATGCCCACACAGGCTCCCACAGGATCCACAGCAGGGTCTTTACTCACAACAGCTATTTTGGCACGTTGTCCAGGCTCCCTGGCAGCCGACTTGATTTCAATAATGCCATCATAAACCTCTGGAACTTCCATTTCAAAGAGCTTCATTAAGTACCGCTCATCAGCCCGAGACATAATAATCTGAGGACCGCGAGTGGTTTGGCGAACATCTGCAATGTACCCTTGAATACGACTTCCTGGCTGGTAAACCTCTCCAGGGATTTGCTCTCTCAAGGGGATATAGGCTTCTGTTCGTCCCAAATCCACCACAATAGCTCCTCGCTCCACTCGTCGGGCAATTCCTGAAGCAATTTCTCCCTTTCTTTGTTCGAATTCTGCAAAAATAATTTCTCTTTCAGCATCTCGAACTCTTTGGGTGATAATTTGTTTAGCCGTTTGAGCCGCTATACGCCCCAATTCCTTAGTCTCCAATCGTGAACCAATGGAATCATGAACCTGCACCTCTGGATCCAGTTTGCGAGCCTCTGACAACTTGATTTCAATCTCTTCGTCCACAAACTCTTCATCCGGAACCACTTCCTTAAACTCAAAAAGCTCCACTTCCCCTGTTTCTTCATTGTACTGGGCTTCAATATCTCTATAAGTTCCCCATTTTTTTCTTGCAGCCACCAACATGCCCTGAACCACAGCATCAATGACAATCTTTCGATCAATGCCTTTGTCTTTCCCCACTTGCTCAATCATTCGACTCAAATCAGAAAAAACATTACTTACTGCCATTCTCTACCTCTTCTTTTTTTTGTTGGAGGCCTCATCAAACTGATAAAGCTTTTTTGCAGCTCTTATGATTTGAAAAGGCACATCCCATGTTTCTCCATCACACACAATTTTTAAAGTCTTCTTCGCCTCATCCACTGAAGCTAAAGTCCCCTTAATCTGCTGGCGTGGGTTTTTAAATTTTGACTTTAGCCCCTCAGGAACTGGAATGGGGGATAAAGTTTTAACCGAAACCATTTCCCCTTGGACTTCCTGAAAGTGCCACCACCTTTTAAGAGGTCTTTCCAGGCCAGGACTCGACACTTCCAAATGATAAGAGTCACCGGGAATCAAGTCCTCAACATCTAACAACAGGCTCAACCCTCGCGATACATTGGCACACTGATCAATGGTCACACGGTGGTCCAAAGTATCTATGTAAACACGAAGGGTTCGCTCCTTACCACGGCCAACAAATTCAATATCATAAAGGTGACAGCCTTCCCTTTCTGACACCTCTTGGGCCATCTTAAAAAGCTGTTCTTCAGTTTGTTTTGGAAGCACCAAACTCCTGCCTGTTTTTATCAAAAAAAAGAGGGCCAACTTTGGCCCTCCATGTCATCATTAGAGCTTTTAAATACCAAATCCTGACTCAAATGGCAAGTCCTTATCTGTAGTAAAGAAGGTTGCCTCTTTGCTAAAAACACATTAAAAGAAAGGAACTTAGCTAACAGAAGAGTGTTGGCCTTTTAAAAAGTCCTTTTCTGTTATAAACGGCTAAAGGCCTTAAAGGCCTTTACTTTTTACAAAATAGACAAAGCCTCTGTGGCGGAATTGGTAGACGCAGTGGATTCAAAATCCACCGGGAGCAATCCCATGGGAGTTCGAGTCTCCCCGGAGGCACCAAGCAAGGCCCTTCTCACTTAACCGTGGAGCTGGTCTTCTACAAGGAAAATGATGATGAGTGCGTCTTCAGATCTCAAGTCCCAGGTCATGAAAAGCCTCCTGCAAGCCAAATCTCACTTGGAATACAGCTTCAAAAAAGTCCAAAAAATTCCTTTATCATCAGAAAACCTTACAGAAGAACAACTGGAGACTTTGGAGAGCTTTTCCAGTCGCTTTGCTCGCCTATCTGATATGATAATCTCTAAATACTTTAGACTCTTACTTAAAGAAAAAGATCCAGCCTATCAAGGCTCTGTTTTAGATATTCTCAATCAAGCCGAAAAATATGGCTGGATTGAAGATGCCAAAATATGGAAAAGAATCCGAGAACTAAGAAATGTGGCCGCCCATGAATATGAAGCCTCCAATTACAAACAGCTTTACACGGAACTGATCCAATTAACCCCTCACCTCCTTAAAGTGTCTGTTGATTTATGAGACTAACACCCCAAGAAGTTCAAAGCATTCTTGAAAGCATCTTGAATTTCGATAAAAAGGCCCGTGTTTTTCTATATGGATCTCGAACCAATGACAACCTTAAAGGCGGCGACATTGACCTTCTGGTAGTGAGTGAAACGCTCAATTTTTCTGACAAAATCTCTCTCCTGGCCCTCCTTAAAGAAAAACTGGGCGATCAAAAAATTGACCTTTCTATAAAATCATCAGAACAACTTAAAAAGGACCCCTTTTTCCAATCTGTTTTGCCATCAGCCATTCTACTGAATGAAATGTCTCAAAAATAAAATGAAAACTTTAAAGACCACCCTCAACAAATATTTACTGAGCCACACAACGATCAAAGTTCAAACTTTCACTATCCTCGCCCAAGGTTAATACAGCAGAACCACACCCCTGAATACTTAAGGAAAAACTTTTTCCATCAGAGCAAGAGCCTGACCAAGTTCCCGAAGTGGCACAATAACAGCCAAACCTGACTCTTTTACTTTGTAAGAATAACACTGTAGTTCTTAGGGCTTAGTGGGAAAGTTCTTTGTATTCGAATAAGCTCTTTTAACTTAAATGTTGCTTGAATCACTGTAAATGGCTTAGAACAATAAGTCTGCGTACTTGTGCATTTGAAATCATTTAGTGAATCCATAGGGGCGCAACAAGTTTTCCAAGAAATCACAACCTTAAAAGGACACTTGTTAATATCGGGGCTGTTACAAGGTGTTCCGTCACTTGTGAACCCTGTATTGGGGTTATTGGCAGGATGGTTGATAAGGAGATTCCCTGTTGTGTCATAAAGCGACATATAACCACTGCGGTTATTACAATCAATGTAAACGCCATTCACTGGCGAAGGATCGGTCAATGAAGGGTCATAACTCGTACCAGATGCGGCTTTTCCATCTACAGCATATAATGAGTTAAAACGAATACAGTCAAAATAACTGAAGTTAGTAGGCCCCGAATTGGCATCAGAAACCGTATAAATCCTCCTGACATTTTGGTCATTCATACTGTATCCCCAAGCTATGGGATCTTTCAGATAATGAGAAATATGATCTCTTAAAAGAACTAACTTGGTTTTCAATTTGGCTGTTTTTTTTATTTTTTTAGAATCAACAATATCTTTGTAAATCAAGCCCCAAAGAATAACCATCACAACAAGAACAGCCATAACAGCTAATAAAGCAAACCCTTCTTCTTGCTGCTTTTTCTGAAAAAGAAAAGACCCATTCTCTTTGAACAACTCACAACCTCCATTTTATTTAGGAAGAGGGCTAAAGTTACTCCAACACTCAGATGAAGAAGAACACTCGTCCAAGGAAAGCTCTCCTATCCGCTCCACATCTAAATTAAAATCCTTAGTGTTCAAACTTATTTCTTGCAATCCCACTCGAACTTTAAAAGTTGAAGGATTAAAAGTTAAAAGAAAATGAGGCTTGGGATAAATACAAGGTGAAGAATTGCAAGAGACAGAAACTGTTAAAGAAGCTTTAAAAGGACAGATTTCCACACGTCTATCGTAACAAGGGTTACCCTCTTCATCAAATCCTGCATTTGCAACGGTTGGATCAAAAAACACTGTATTGTCTGAATTATACAAAACAACAGGATAAGGGTTCCTCGGAAAATTATTACAATCTATATTAAAAGCTGTTGTCTGTACATTTGAAAAAACAACACAATACCAATAACTCCTTTTTGCTCCTGAAGCGTCTGTAAAAATACCTTGATTCAAATTCTCAGCATTCTGCATGGTATTGCGCCAACTTAAGTAACTAATAATCCTGTCTTCCACCCGACTTCTTAAAAGCAGCAAACGATTTTTCAGCTTATTCAACCGGTACTCTCGATAGACATTAAAAGTCACTTGCCCTAAAACCAAAGCTAGAGCAGAGGCAATAAATGTCGCTACCATGACTTCATTTAATGAGTAACCCTGATTAGAGCTTAGATGCTTTTTTACACAAAAGAAGTTTTTTAACACCTTTTTCTTTACCTTTTAAAAAAACGTTCTTCTCGAAGCATACCTTGTTTCAATCATAATCTTAACCTGATCTCCAGTATGAAGAATCGTATAACCTGGATTAACCTGAATGGTGTTCCCGTTGATACTAATAATTCCCCCTGTTCCATTATATGTTCTCGTATGACCAGAAGAATCTGTAACCTGAATGCCCACAATCACTTCATTGGGTCCCAAATTGGCATAGGTAAAACTATTGTTAATAATTTGACTCACAAGTGTTGAAATTTGACTAAGAGCTCCTGTGTAATCTCGAGATCCTATACAAGCTATTGAGCCGCCCAAGCCCAGGCTAGCCAATTTTTTATACTCTTTGCCCTCACTTTGTCCAGTGGCAGAATTCCAACTACAAGAAGTCGTGCTGCCATTAGCTCCAATTATTTTAATTGTGCTATCATTTATAATAGAAGAGATAAAGTATCCTTTGGGACCAAAGTAAAAATCTCCAAAGCCTTTATAACCTCAGTTAAGGTCGTAAAATGAGCAGGTGAGTTAGGAGCGCTTAAACTGTTAAATAACACTGAAGTTGGAGGTGTATCTCTTTTACACTGTGTGGGATAAAACCGAGACTCACTTTGAGCTTTAATTTTACAGGTCCCTGATATCACAGGCGATGAGTGGTTTGCAGAATATCTATAACCATTTATAATCAAATTCGCTAAAGAGATATATGAACGCAATCCAAATAAACCAGGTGATCTTGTATGAAAATGATCTTTCACCCCCCCTGGAAAAGAATAAGATGGAGGAACGGGGGCAGAAGGGAGATCTTGACATGATGCATACTCCCCTGGACCAGGTACTAAAGACGCGTTAATGTTAAACCATACATTGCCTCGATGCTCATAATAAGTCTGACAAAAGTTCGAATAATTCGAGTCATTTGTTTGATCCAAACCTGAAGGATTTGGATCAAAGGAAGGATCAAAATGATTTGAAGAATTTGTGTGAGAGCTATCTATATACTGACAAAACCTATCAAAAAATGTCCAGTTGCTATTACTCCAATAGAAACTAGCCATTGGATCCTGAGGACAATTCACCATATTGCGAACAGAAACTCCTGGAGGCAAAGAGGACATCATTCTTACCGCTCCAGGATCAGGAAAATTCTTGTAAAAACGGTCAGGCAACAAAGTAGTGAAAGGGTTGCTATCCACTGTTCTCCTTGAAACACAATTCAGTCGAATTATTTGTTTATAGTTTTTTCCATCCGCAAAATTGACTTTAGCTTCTCCTAAACGATAAGGACAGTCTCCAGGGGTACGGTTATGAATATCTTTACAGAAAGCTTGCTCCCACCCATTTACAGAGTTACAGGAAATGGTCTGTTTTCTTTCAATGGGGCAACTGGAAAGATCATTT
>RFKI01000233.1 GCA_003694355.1 Bdellovibrio sp. | reverse complement strand
GAAATAGATAATGAGTTTCATGGGTGTCTCCTTTTATAGTTTCTTTGTTTGAATTTTACATCGTCTTTTACATTGGATTTGAAAAACTTGATCTAGATAGGAAAAAACCTCTTTTTCCGAAAACTCCTTAAGGTGAGGATGTTTGGAAAGTATTTGAGAGAAACGCAGAAGGAAAACCCTTTTACCTAAGCCGTTTAGGGCTAAAATGCTTTGCTTCTCCTGATTTGTTAAGGAAAAGCTTTTATTTTGAGGTTTTTTATGCCCTCCAATAGGTTCTGGCGTATTGGGGCCACAACCGATCATTATAAAAATTAAAAAAAGGGTGATGATTTTCATGGCAACTCCTCCTTTATAAAATTTGAAGTTGATGGGTGTATTGAAGAGGAATGATTCGGTATCCTGCTTCTGTTTTTAAAGTGCGTCCCACTAAGGGTTTATTTCTCTTTTTGAGAGTGAAAGATATATCCATGAGATCTTCAAATCGATCAATTTGTTGGGGCATATCTATGCGGTAGCAGTTCTGGAATACAGATTTTATCAAGTCTTTCTTGGTGTTTTGAAATTGAACATGAATGGACTTATATAGTTTTTCCAGTCCCAGAATAAAAGAGAACAAGGAGGGGTCGTCATTGACCAGCTTGCTGCATGTTTGGGGCGAGAGTGTTTTTTGTTCTACCACTTTAGAGGTTTTGACAAAAAGCTTTTCGTCGGCTTCGAGTTCAACAGGAAAACTCCCTTTCTTATAGCTTTGCATTATTTTAAAATATTCATCCTTAGTTAAATAGGAAAGGTCATAAAAGTAGGGAGCTTCTTGTCCAGGAGTAAGTTCAATTCTTTTGGTGGTTTGAAGAGGTGGAATTTTTAGAGTAGCAGGGCCATTGGTTAATAGGTTGGCTGTTTGCATGTTGTACCCTGGATATTGCTCTTGGATTTCATCAAGTTGCCTGTCCCGAGCTTTTTTATCAAGCTCAAGTTTAATTTCAAAAGTGCTATAAACTTCATCTGTACCATCGTCCATTTTGATGATTTCTACTTTTAGAAGATGAGGAGGTGCGACCGTAATGGTTTTTTCGACTTCATTGACCCAATAGTTGGTTGGGGACGTTTCTGCTATTCCCAACCAGGGAATCCAAAATGTTATTAAAGTAATAAGGTATTTTTTCATTTTCTTTCTCCTTTTTTGTTAAGGGTTGAAGGTTGTTTGTCGGCGTTAGTAACAATGATTTTTTTATAGCGATCAATATCTCTTAAAGTGAGAGGTAAACAGAAGTCGCGCTGAACAAGATCTCGTCTTTTGAGAGTCCATGTTTCATTTTTAAGTTCTCTTTTTGTGGAAGAAACCGCTTTAAGAGTAAACCATCCTCCTCCTGCTCCTGGAGGGAGTCCTTCTGGATGACCATGAAGCTCTGGTTTGAACAGCCTTTTAATAACTCGTGCAGTGATGGCTTCAATGTACTCTTTGTCTGAGGCATTCCCGCCATTGATGGTCACAAGAATATCTTTTTGACTTTTAAGTTCTTCAACCACTCGAGTAATAGACACTCTCCACCAGAGTTCACCAGCAGATGCAGAGCCCTTAAAGAAATTATAAACTCGCTTCATGTTGACTTTAATAACGGCATCCATATTGGGACCAAGGCCGGAGACGCTGTAGCAGTAGTTAACCTGAAAAGCGCCATCGGGAGCTTTTAAAAGTTTAGATCTAAATATACGAGCTCCTATAGGTGTTAGAATACCACTCACACCGAGCTCATCTTCTGCTCGTCCTGAAACAGGAGGGAACACAAGTTCTTTGAATAGGGTTCGTAGAGGCATTTTGCCCTTTTGGGAAGACAGTGTGATGTAGGAGCTTTTTACGGGGAGTGTGGCCAATCGGGCTGACGGATGGTTTTTGAGGAAACTTTGGAGCGCGTTTTCTTGCTCTCTATCTACATGAAGTTTCATGGTGAAAACGAGATAGGCTCCAGCATCTTGAGACGGCGGGTTCAATCCCCAATAGGTAAAGTTGAATAAAGGCAACCCCTCTTGGCTAAACACATAGCGTGCTGAATTTGGAAAATAATAAAATTTTTGAGGGTCTTTATGGTCTGGGTAAATTGTTACTGTCTTTGTCGCATGAAACCCTTCTGATTCGGAAACCAAAGGGAGTGCTTGGGTAGGCGAGGATGTAAAAAGATAGGCCCATAAGATGAGGGCATAAGATAAATAATTCATAGAAGAAACCTCCTTTGTGATCTGTTGATGTGAAATGACAAAGTGGATTGAGCAAAGGAGGTACCAGTTTGTTTATGGGGTATTTTAAAGTTGAGAGAGGAAAGTATGTAAAATAGTCAAAGCTGAGACAAAGATCTCAGTTTTAAGATAGAGATTTTGAAAAATTTTTATTTTAAAGGAGTTTTTGAGGGTTCAAACTCTAGTCCCCAGGACACCAGGGTGCCCTCATCCCAAGCCGCCAAGTCTTTAATCGTTAAGGTCCAGGTTCCTGTTGTCGATGTTTTTGAGAAAAGAGTCAGAGTTTCTTCAGAAGAGAGGTCTTTGCCATAAGTACCTTGAATTTGATTCAGAGACCGACCTTTTCGGTTATGCAACAAAACAGTTGTGCCATCTGGTGCTGTCAGAGCAATTTGCAAATCACCAATCCAGGAATGTTGGATGTGAACGAATACATTCACTTTTTTGGAATAGGGAGAAAAAGGAACGAAAATTTTTGAGGACACCCCTAGAGGATTGTTATCTGGAATTTTTAGATGAGGCTCTGTATGGAAGGTTGTTGGAGCTGAAGGTGAAGTGTTTTCTTCTTCAGGAAGATAAGGAAGAACTTCAGAAATTTTGGTAACATCTTCTCCACGGCATCCTGTATCAGGACACCGTTTAGAACGTTGACAGCCTTTAATGCCATCATAAATAAAGTCCATTTCTCCTCGAACAAGAATGCCTTCGACCTCTAGGGTTTTGGTATTTATGACAGCAGACCCTGAGTTTCCTCCATAGGTATCCAGGTTTGCTACGAGGTAAGTGGATTTTACATCTCGGACTTTGGCACCATCGGCAATTTTTAAAGGAAGTCCAGAAGGGTGCCCCATTACAACAAGAGGATCCCCTTTATGGGCTTCATCTTGTTGTCGAAGTTTGAGAGGAGTTCTATCAGTTACAGCTCGGTCTAATTCTATAACTGAGAAATCAGAGCCGTTGTCTGCTACCTGAGTGTGGATGATTTTTTTGCATTGAAAAACCTTGGACTTGGAAACTCTTCCCGGAAACTCCCCTTTTTTATAGACAGCATAATCAAATACAAAATAAGAGTTTCGGCAATCTTGTTCATTACTAATGCAATGCCCTGCTGAAACCACAATATTGGGGGCCACAAGGAATCCTGAGCAAAATGCTGTTGTGGGTTGTGTAAGAAAAGGCTCCGAAGGGCAAAGATCATAGGCTTGTCCAAAAGGCGTTCCATTCAAGAGATAAGAGTCTCCAACATCTGTCATATCATAAGAGCTGACCAAGGCAACGGTGGATAGGGACAGTTGTTGAAGCAGAGGGTTTTGTACTTCATAGAAATCTTTTCGGTTGTCTTCTCCATAAATAACATCAGGGTTGTATACAGGTTGTTTTTGTTTTTGAATCTGGGCGACTTTTTCTTTATTTTTTTGACAGGCAAGGAGGGAAAAAGAAAGTACAATGGGAAAAATAAGTTTGAAGAAATTCATGAATCCTCCTTTTGTAAAAGAGTCTGATCATGAGTCCCTTCAAACCAGACAAAATATTTTTCTTTTAAGGTTAAGTTCTTGTCGGGTTTTAGGAGAAATTATTTAGGTACTCGACGATGGTGTTGGCTTTTTCTTTTAAAAAAGTCCAATGGTAAAGTGAATGGCGTCTTGACGATCTTCTTTGGGTATTCCTGGAGAGACGTCAACAGCATAGTCGATGCTTACGGGGCCAACGGGTGTATCTATCCTTAGTCCAGCTCCCACACTATGTCGTGGTTTTTGGCTTTCTTCCTTGAGTTCGGGAGTTGTCGCATAGTCCTGATCATTGACCTGGACATGACCAAGATCATAAAAGATGGCCCCTTTGAGAGCTTTATATATGGGAAATTTAAGTTCTGTTTTAGCTAGCCAATATGTGCTGGATGTTTTTATAAGATCTTCTTTTGAGTTTTTATAGTCTGAGAAGTATTTGGAAGAGGGGTGTCTGTTGGTTTCATTTTTTGAGCTAAAGGATCGTAGGGTGGTCGAACCTCCAAGAAAAAAGGCATATCGTTCGGGAACGCCGCTATTGGGAAGGGGGCTTAAGTTTTCTAAATAACCACCTCTTAATGTATTCGACCAAATGAGTTTGCCTTTAAAAAAGGGGGTGAAAAGGGTCCATCGCGTTTCAATTTTTATAAATTCATTGTTGTCCGAGCTTCCAAAGTCTTTTGAGGAATAATCAATATCTAGTTCAGTGAGACTCCCTTGCTTGGGCAAGAAAGGGTTATTTCTGGTATCAATGCTAATGCTGGGGCCAATGAGAACAACCTGGGTGTCTGTATTAGGGTATTCTAAAATAGAAGAGTTTTTAGGTGACTGAAATGTTTTTGTTGAGTCAAGGGTCCAAAGCCGCCATGTGAATTTGGTGTAGCGGCCAATATCTCTTTCCAGAAGCAGATTGACTTTTTGGCTTTCTTCAATTTCCAAAATTTCTTTTCCAGAAGAAGGGTCTGTGATTCCAGAGTCATTTTTGATACTCTGAGAAAAGATCAGATTAATACGGCCTCGAGTTCGAGAAGAAAAAAGAAAAGGTTCGAGGTAACCAAGGGTGACTTTATTTTCAGGAAATTTATTGCGTCTTCGAAGGTTTGTTGAAGCATCCAGGCGAGCACTAATAGCGCGGGCGGTTCCTTTAATATTGTTATAGGTGAGTTTTGTGAAGCCTCTGATATTTAAGTCATCTTCTCCCTTGCTGGAAAAACCGGCTCCTAATTTAAAGATGCCAGGTGTTCCTTCAGAAACAAGAATAATAACGGTTCTTTCTGGCAGGCTGGAACCCACTTCCAAGGTTTGTATTTCTATATTTGTAAATATACCCATGTTGTTGAGGCGGGCGATGGACTCTTCAATCAGTTCGGGTGTTAGGATATCTCCTTTTTTAAAGGTCACTGTTCGAAGGATTACAAAGTCTTTTGTAAAATGATTTCCGCTAACAACAATAGAGGCCACTTTAATTTGAGGACCTTCATAGATTTTAAAATGAAGGGAAGCCCATGAAGGATCTTTTTCGTATTTGACAATATCTGATTCAGAAGTAAGAAGGGTGGCTTCAAGAAACCCTTTAGATTTATAAAACTGAATAAGATTTTCTATTTTTTGTTTTAGCTGATTCAGTTTTAAGGGGGATTGAGGTTGGAGTTGAAGCACTTTCATCAACTGGCTTTTTTTAACCCTTTTAACACCAATGAACTGGATATCTTTAATTCTAGTGAGAGGCCCTTCAATAAGATTAATCACTAAATTTATGTGATGAGGCTTTTTGTTAATTTTTTCTGTGTGGAAGGACAAGACTTTGGCTCTGACATATCCTTCGTTTTGAAGGAGAATTTTCAGGTTCTCAAGGCCTTTTCTGATATATTCCAGGTTGTAAAATCCTTTTCTGACAAGGGGATGGACATTTTCAAGAAAAAGTTTTTTATAGTATGAAGGTGGGCGTGAATATTGCCCTGTAAATTCAATGTTTTCGATTCGAACCCGATATCCTTCTTTTATTTTTAAGAGAACCTTTCTTTGAAAAGGCTTTCTTGATGGAAGAAATTCAATAGTTATTTTTATGTTGGCAAATCCTTCTTCTAAATATCTTTTTTTTATAAGTGAAGCGAGAATGGATACAGGATTTGTTAGAGTCAGTCTTGATTGTTTGAGATTTAAAAGTTTGAGCAAGTAGCTGGAGGAGAAAAAGTAGTTTCCTTTGAGGTCAATCTCCCATTGATAGGGTTGTTTGATGGAGTAAATTAACTTTACCTGAGTTTTTGTCTTGTTAAAAACGGCTTCTTTTTCAATAACTTCTGCAGTTAAAAAATGATTTTTTAAAAGATATTCTTCAAGATGAACCTTGAGAGCGTGGGTGTTGGCGGCTGAAAATTTTTTCTGAATAAACTTTTTTGTGATCTTATGGAGTTTTTTTATAAGTTGTATATTTGGAGTTTCTAAGTGAATGTCCTTTATGATACAAGGGGCTCCCTCTTTAATAATAAATCGGATCTGAACTTCCTTAGGAGAGATGTCAGTGTATTGAATGGAAACTTGCGCATTGAGAAATCCTTGTTTTTCGTAGAAGTCATTAATGGACTGACCGTTCTGGATAATTTTTGATTTTATAAAACGATCCTTCTTCTGAATGCTTAGAAGACTTTCGATTTCTGATTGAGAAAAGGCTGTTACTCCTTCAATGGATATGCTTCGGATTTTTTTATGAGGAATGCCTTTAATAATAATTTGAGGCGGCGAGCCTTTTTTTTCATATACCGATATTTTTTCATATTGGTTAGTCAACATAAGTGTTGAGATGACTTTGTCTAGCTCATAAGGAGTTGTCTTGTTAAAAAGCTTTTTGGATTTTAAGAGCTTTAAGTGTGAGGGAAAGATATTTTGATATTGGATGGATGCTCCGAACAGTGGGAGAGAGCAGAAAAGGGCAGATAAAATAAAGAGGGCGACTTTATTTAAATTCAATTTTGTACTCCAAGTCCAGTCCAAGAGACTCTTCTGTATCCGCTTTTGTTTCTTTTTCCTCTTGTTGCCAGCGTCCCACAAGAGACATAGAACGGTTGAGTTTGTACTCTATTTTAACTCGGTTGGCGTTTTTTTTACCAAAAGAGCGGCTAGCACTGGCACCAAAGTGAGGATTCCACTGCTTTTGAATGGTAACGGTGTGCTCGGCCTCATTATCTGTGTCAATACTTGATTTCAGGTCAATTTTGACGCCAAGTTGTTTTTTTAATATAGTGTTGAGACCTAAAGGCTCTGTTAAGGCATTGGTTCCAATTTCGTACTTTCCTTCAGAAGGTGCCGTATTTTCTTGCGGGATGATTCCTAGAGCCAATAAGGAAATAATTTGGTGTTCAGCTAAGGGGGGTTGACTTACCAGGTGAATTTGGGGGTTGCTTGAATGTCCTCTTACAAACATGTCCACATCATACTTGTTACCTTCACTGTCTGTCACAAGGGCTGAAGCAATAATGTTAAGAGAAGGATTATCTGGAGGGTCTGTATTATATTTTAAAATACCCGCTTTAATGTCAAATACATTGCTTCTAAAATAAATTTTCCCATTTTCCCCTGTGTTAAGAATACCTTTTAAAAGGGGTGAAGAGGGGGGGCCTTTAATGAGGAGTTGTCCAGAGATGGGAGTATTAATTTTAATTCCTCCAATAGAGGTGATAGCCACCTGAATATTGTTTTTGATATTCACCGATGCATAGAGATGGAGGGGGGAAATTTTTTGTTTATTCAGAAAATCAGGTAAAAATTGACTGGGAACCACAGAAGAAGTTTCCTCCTTCGTGGCAGAGAGGTTTTTTTCCATTTTTCCGGAGAGAATCGTGTAGTTTATTTTTAAAAGATAAGGAAGCCAGGACCCAGAAAGAGAAAATTGCCCATATCCTGTACTTTCAAGTCCTTGAGGAACATGTAGAGTGG
>RFKI01000232.1 GCA_003694355.1 Bdellovibrio sp. | reverse complement strand
GATCGTTATAGGTCCAATAGACTTCTCCAAAAGGTCCCCATTTGGCCTTTAAAACTTCACGCTCTTCTGTAGAGCGAGGCATATCTACAGAGTTTCCAGGAATGAAGTTTTTCCCAATAAGGTTAAAAGAAATAGAAATCACTCCAGGGGCTTTCATTGAAAAAATTAACTTATAGCCATTTCTGAAGAGCATAAAATCTGCTTTTGTTTTAGAAATTCCATAAATTTTCACATGACCAATTTGAGATCCTTTTAGCTGATTAAAAGCAGATGCTGCTTCTACAAAAGCCGCCTTAAGGTCTCTTAAAAAATCAACTGTTTCATTCATAAGGGTTTGTTCTGAGTCCACTTCCGTGGAAAGATCAATCACTCCTGACTCTTCCATTTGTTGCTCAGAAAGAACAAGGTCTTTTATCCATTCAATGTTGTCCATAAGAGTTCCCCCTTCTGGGCGCAATAGTGCGCCATATCATTATCATTTCTTGCTCCGTCTAAAAAGTCAAGGTTCCTCAGAGACTGAGAGAAAGGTTTTGGGAAGGGCATGGCTTTTGTGGGAGCGTTTGACTTTCTGAATGTTTTTCTTACACTGATAAAGATTTGCTTTTTGGGGCTGACTGAAGTTATTGTTAGATTCTAGACATATATAAAAGACATAATATAAGGAGAAACAACTATGATTCGTTCCATACTTCTAGTCATTCTAGCAACCACCTTCATGTTTGATATTTCTTGTTCAAGCAAGAAGAAAAAAGCCGAAGAAGGAAATGTTCCGCCAGCAGCTGTGGAAACAGTTCCAGAAACTTTTGACATCAATGGAAGTGATAGTGGAAAAATTCCAGGTCTTTACACTGTTCATTTTGAGTTTGACAGTTCTCGTTTGACTCCCGAGGCAAAAAGACTTCTTGAAAAGAATGCCAAGTGGATTAAAGAAAAAAATGTCAGCGTTCAAATTGAAGGGCACTGTGATAAAAGAGGTTCAGCGGAATATAACTTGGCGTTAGGGCAACGACGTGCAGAGGCTGTTAAGAACTATTTAGTGAGTTTAGGAGTGCCTGCAAAGAAGTTAACAACGATCAGCTATGGGAAGGAAAAGCTTTTAGCCTATGGAGATACAGAAGCGGATCATGCTAAAAACCGTCGGGCAAATTTTGTTCCTTTAAAATAAAAAGAGATGTGAAAAATGTTTTCAGGCCCTGTTTGTGTTCTTCAAAAACAGGGCTTTTGTTTTTAAAGGAGTTAGGGTGAGGCGAGGAATTCTTTTTTTCTTCCTTTTTCTTGTATCTTGTGTGGGGCCCGCTCCAAAAGAAGAGTATGTTTTAGCCTATGTGGCCAAAAGGGCTGCTCAAAAGGCAGGAGCTTTGTCTTTAGCTCCTGGAAGTTGGGCTAAAGCAGAAGAGTTTTACTTCCAGGCAGAGCGTTTTTTTCGACAAAGAGAGTATGCCAAAGCTCGAGAGTTTTTTAGAAAGGCTCGTTACTATGCAGAAAAGGCAGAAAACCTGGCACGTGTTAAGAAAATGAAAATGGGAGAAGAAGGGTTCTAAGAAGGGAGGCCAGATTGAGGTATTATAAAGCATGGCTTTTTTGTGGCATGTTGTTTTTATCGGGATGTCTTGTAACCAGAGAGCAATTGAGAACGGGAAATCAATCAAATCCTCCTGAAAAATCTCAAAAAACGGCTCCAGTTATTTCTGAAGAGCAGAGGCGTGCTCAGGAGGAATTGGCTCGCCAGGAGCAAGAAGCCCAAATGCGGGAAGTCTTGGGGAGAGTGAGTCAGTTGGAGGCTCAACTTTCGAAACTTCAGGAAGATTTTAAACAGCAGAGCTTGGAAAAAGAGGAGTGGCAGAAGCGCTTAAAGGTTTATCAAGAGGCTTTGGAGCAACATGATTTGGCATTAAAAGGTTTATCTCAGCAAGTGGCTGAATTGGCAGCTCTTTTAAAGAAAACGTCAGAAAAAAAGAAGAGCTCTTCTAAGGGGAGTGAGCGAAAAAAAGGGGGGCCATATACTCAGGCTGAGGAGTGGTTTAAGAAGGGAGAGTGGAAAAAGGCCATTTTAAGTTATCAAAAGTATCGAGAGCTTTATCCTAAGGGGTCAAAGTATGCAGACGCCACTTATAAAATTGGCGTGTGTTTTCAAGAGTTAAAGATGTATGAGGATGCCAAAGTATTTTTCGAAGAAGTCATTGCCAAGTTCCCAAAGAGTCGTGAAGCAAGGAAAGCCAAATATCGGTTGTCACATCTTAAAAAGAAACATAAATAAAACCTGTTGTGAAAATAAAAAATGTTTTAGCGATTGAAACAAGCTGTGACGACACCTCTGTGGCTATTGTGAGTGACGGAGGGGTGGTGCGTGCTTTGTGCTCAGCCAATCAGGACTTGGCTCATCAACCTTTTGGAGGCATTGTTCCTGAAATTGCCAGTCGCAATCACACACTCAATCTTTTGCCTCTTGTGGATTCCTGTTTTCAAAAAGCCAATATGGATTGGCAAGACATTGACGGTTTGGCGGTGACTTCACGTCCTGGTTTAATGGGTTCTCTATTGGTGGGAGTTGTTACAGCAAAGACCTTGGCTTTGGCGAAGGAAAAGCCATTTGTGACCATCAACCATTTAGAAGCCCATATTTGGTCGCCCTTTATTAAAGACCATTCATATAGCATCTCAGAGGATTTCACTCCACCTTTTGTGTCGTTGGTGGTGAGTGGAGGACACACCCATTTGTATCGAGTGAAGGATTTAGGAAAATATGAAGTTTTGGGTGCTACTTTGGATGATGCTGCCGGGGAGGCCTTTGATAAGTTTGCAAAAATGCTGGGGTTGGGGTTTCCCGGTGGGGTTGCTGTAGAAAAAAACAGTCAAGGAGGGCGGGCTGATGCCTTTTCCTTTCCCAGAGCTTTATGGAATAAGGACAATTGTAACTTCAGCTTTTCAGGACTCAAAACAGAGGCCTTACGAGTGTTAAAAGACCTTCCTGTAGATAAGAGGCCCATTGCGGATCTTTGCGCCTCTTACCAGGAAGCCATTGTGGATGTCCTGGTTCACAAAATAGATAAGGCCGTTGAAAAAACAGGATTGAAAAGAGTGGCTGTGGCGGGGGGTGTGAGTGCCAATAAAAGATTAAGAGAAAAGATTGAGCAATGGGCTCAACAGAAAGAGGTTGCCGTTTCGATTCCCCCTTTGAGGTATTGTACAGATAATGCGGCTATGGTGGGGTATGTGGGGTTAAGGCGACTTCAGTCTGGACAAAGAGATTCCTGGGAGGCTTCCCCGAGTGCAAGCTCCTTGGAAGGAGACTTTATAGATGTCAGATCAGGTTGAGGCACTTAAAAGGGAGCTGGCCTCTTTAGGGGCTTCTCCATTAAAAGCTTTGGGTCAGAACTTTCTTGTGGATGAGTACGTTTTGAGCCTTTTGGAAAAGAAAATAAAAGACCTCTCTTATAAAGGGGTTGTGGAAATTGGTCCGGGATTGGGGGCTTTGACTTGTTTTGTGCCTTCTTCTGTGCCTCTTGTTTTAATTGAGCTGGACAAAAAATTTTCTGAGTATTGGAAAGCAAAAGGGTTTGTGGTTTTGCAAGAAGATGCTCTTCGTCTGAACTGGGATGCGCTTCAACTGCCTTCAAAGACTTTGTTATTGAGTAATTTGCCTTATCAGATTAGTTCCAGCTTGGTGGTTGAGCGATCTATGGGGCCTCAAGCTATTGATCAAATGCTTTTGATGTTTCAAAAAGAAGTGGCTCAAAGAGTTATGGCGTCTCCCTCTACGGCATCTTATGGGCTGCTTTCTGTTGTGGCTCAAAGCGCTTGGGATGTGAGTTTTGTGTTGGAAGCTGGGCCCTCTTCTTTCTACCCTCCACCTCGGGTTGCAAGTCGGGTGTTGCATTTCCAGAGAAAAAAAATATTGTCTTCAGACTATATTCAGTTTGTTAAAAAGGCCTTTTCTCAAAGGCGTAAATATTTATTAAAAAACATTCCTGTTTCAGGAGAGATTCTTGAGGGCTTGGGCTTCTCCCAGAAAGTTCGAGCTGAAGAGCTTTCTCCAGAACATTTTGAAATACTTTATGAAAAGGCAAAGGGTTGTGACAAATGAGTGGCATCAAGATCGTTGCTGAAAATCGAAAAGCCAGGCACGACTATGAAATTATAGAAACTTTTGAGGCAGGGTTGGCTTTAACAGGAAGTGAAGTGAAGTCTTTGCGTGCAGGATCTTGTCAGCTCAAGGATGCTTATGTGGCTTTTAAAGGAAATGAGGCTTATTTGCAAAAGGCCCATATTAGTGAGTATAAGGCCAGTAGTTATAATAATCACCATCCCGAGCGTTTAAGAAAACTTCTTCTTCATAAGCATGAGTTGGAAAAGATTCATGGGGCAACTCGTGAAAAGGGCTATAGTTGTGTGCCTTTAAAGGTGTATTTCAAAAAGGGTTGGGCCAAGGTTCAAATTGCTTTGGTGAGAGGGAAAAAACGGCAAGACAAGAGGCAAACTATTAAAAAGAAAGAAGCTCAAAGAGAGATGCAAAGACAGCTTAAAAAGAGTCGTCGTTAAGGCCCAGCTTTGAGATCTTCAGCTGGTAGATTTTTATATTTTTGGAATTCTTGCAAAGAAGAGCCTTGGGATGCAGAACTAAAGGGCTTCTTGTTTTTTTTGGATTTTTGATATTCTCGATATTTTTGTAAGTAAATACGATATTCTTGATTAAAGTCTCTTGTGAGTTCTCGCAGTTTTGCTCGAAAATCATTGGATTGCTGGCGCATATCGGATTCAAAGTCTCGCCGTTTTTCTCGTTGTTCAGCAAAAAACTCGCGACGTCGTTGGTCTTGATCTGTATAAAAATCTTTGATTTCTTCTTTAGATGGATTTTGCGATTTGAACTCTTCACGTTCTTTTTCAAAGGCTTTTAGCTTTTCTTTACGAAGACGCTTTTCCTCTTTATTGAAAGCTTTTCTTTTTCTGTCCATATCTCTTTTAAAAATTCTTCTTTTCTTTCTCATCAAACGATTGAACTTGTCTCTGATTCGATAAGGAGAAACAGAAAAATCACTTTTGAAGAGACTCAGAATTTCTT
>RFKI01000231.1 GCA_003694355.1 Bdellovibrio sp. | reverse complement strand
TTTAGATCCAGCTCTTTTAAGGCCAGGGCGTTTTGATCGAAGGGTGATTGTTAATAAGCCTGACCTGGAAGGACGCTTAAAGATTCTTCAAGTGCATGTTCGAAAAACACCCCTAGCCTCTGATGTGGATCTTGAAAAAATAGCCAGAGGGACTCCAGGGTTTAGTGGAGCTGACTTGGAGAACTTGGTGAATGAAGCCGCTTTGCAAGCTGCCAGACAAAATAAGCATAAAGTTGAAATGGCTGATTTTGAAAAGGCTAAGGACAAGGTCATGATGGGGTCTGAGAGAAAATCCATGGTGATCAGTGAAGAAGATAAAAAGGTGACAGCTTATCATGAGGCTGGTCATACTCTTGTGGGCAAGCTGTTGCCAGGGATGGATCCCATTCATAAAGTTTCCATTATTCCAAGAGGAATGGCCCTGGGCGTGACACAAACACTTCCAAAGGAAGAATCCTTGAGTTTAACAAAGAGCAAAGCTCAAAACACCATTGCCTTTTTGTTTGGAGGACGTGTTGCTGAAGAAGTGATTTTCAAGGACTTTACAACGGGCGCGGGTAATGACATTGAGCGGGCCACTCAACTGGCAAGGAGTATGGTTTGTGAGTGGGGGATGAGTGATAAAATTGGTCCTTTGGCCTTGGAAAAGCGGGAAGGCCCTGTGTTTTTAGGCATGCAATACTCTCAAACGAAGGAGTACTCGGAGGCCAAAGCTGAGGAGATTGATGAAGAAGTGAGAAAAATTGTTATGGAAGGTTATCAGGCTGCTAAAAAGATTATTACAGAGAATATAGATAAGCTCCATGCTTTGGCTCAGGCGCTCCTGGAATATGAAACCATTGATAGTGATGAAGTGGATATGATGATCAATGGAAAAGGAGTCAAGGATATTGCTGAACGTCGTGAAAGCCTTTCTAAAAAAATGCAGGCCGAGCAACAGGAAGCTAAAAAAGCTGCTGAGCTTAAAGAACAACAAGCCGCTCAAGACGAAGAAGAAAAGCAGGGAGGGCGCGATCCCATGGGCAACCCTGGTCCAGTGATCGCCTAAAAAGAACATTGCAAGTGATAGAGAATCTTCGCATCCTTATTCAGCAAATGACGTGGCGGGATGTTTTTGACCTCCTTTTGGTCTGGGTGATCGTTTATCGGGTTCTTCTTTTAAGTAAGCGTTCTGGGGCGGTTCAAATCCTGTCAGGACTTGGGATTTTGGCCATTGCGTTTTTATTAAGTATACAAACAGAGCTGGTGACATTCCATTGGGTGCTTGAGAAGTTTTTTTCTAATTTGTTTTTAATTGTTGTGATTTTGTTTCAAGGAGAAATTCGTCGTTTTTTGGCTCTTTTGGGAAGCAATCCTCTTATGTTTAAGGATGTGGCCAGAGAAACCAGTCAGAACATTGAAGAACTGGCAAAGGGCGTGATTCAGTTGGCGCAAAAAGGATATGGAGCGCTTATTGTTATCGAGAAAGAAATGGCTTTGGATTATTTTATAGAAGAAGGCACCGTTATAGATGCTGCTATTACGGCTAAAATTCTCACATCCATTTTTCACCCCTCAAGTCCATTGCATGATGGGGCTGTTTTGATTCGTGATGGGCGAATTTATTCGGCAGGAAATTTTCTGCCATTAAGTAAAAATCCTATTTTGGATAAAAATCTGGGCACAAGGCATCGGGCGGCCATTGGTTTAACAGAGGAATCCGATGCTGTTGTGATTGTGGTGAGTGAGGAAAATCGTTCTGTCGGTTTGGTGCAAGGAGGAAAGCTGACGGCCAATTTGGATCAGGCGACTTTGAGAGAGTGTTTATATAACCTTTCCGGTTTGAAGGTGAAGTTCCAGGGGGCTGAGGCATGAGGGGACTTGTCAATCGGTGGCGCCCTCTTGTTTATGAAAATGTGATCTATAAGATCATGGCGTTTTTTATTTCTCTTATTTTATGGGTGATTGTTAACGGAAGAAGAGATGCCGTTGTGGGGCGAGAGTTTCAACTTCAGTTTTTATCTCCTCCAGGTCATGAAGTGAGTTTATCGCAGGGACAATCGGTTCAGGTGAATGTGAAAGTGTCTGGCCCTCGAGAGTCTTTAAGAAGGTTTACTGAAATGGGGTCTTTTATTATTGTTGATTTGTCTGATAAATCTCAAGGATGGCATCGCATTAAAGTGAAGCAGTTAAACTTCCATTTTCCCTTAGGGGTTCATATTGTGAAGGTCTTCCCTGAAGAGGTGGAAGTTCAAGTCAGAAAGGCAGAAAAATAGAAAGGTGGAGAATATGAAAGATATGGATAACACACAGGAGTTTTATCCTGAAAAAATCATAGACGCCTCGTCGGATATGACAAAAAGAAAAGCCAAATTGTTTGGAACAGATGGCATTCGTGGTACGGCCAACACCTACCCCATGGTTCCTGAGGTGGTGGTGAAGGTGGGTCAGGCTCTGGGATATCTTTTAAGGCAAATGCCCATGCGGAAGGAAACTGATAAAAAAACAGTTCTTATAGGAAAGGACACACGCCTTTCGGGGTATATGCTTGAGCAGTCTTTGGCAAGTGGTCTTAATTCCATGGGGATTCGAGTGCAGCTGACAGGGCCCCTTCCTACTCCAGGAATTGGTTTTGTGGCTCAAAATATGAGAGCCGATGCCGGGGTGGTGATTTCTGCTTCTCATAATTCTTTTCAGGATAATGGAATTAAAATTTTTGATCATGATGGATTTAAAATCAGTGATGAAATGGAAAGGGAAATCGAGCGGCTCGTTTTGGAAGAAGATTTGAGTGTTTACCTGGTGCCTCCAGAAGAGGTGGGGCGCACTCGTCGTATTGATGATGCTCCAGGGAGGTATATTGTATTTGTTAAAAGTGCATTTCCGTTATCTTTAAATCTTTCGGGAATGCGTATTGTTCTGGATTGTGCCAATGGAGCGGCTTATAGTGTGGCTCCTCGTATTTTTGAAGAATTAGGAGCTGAAGTGATCGTGATGGGTGTGTCTCCAACGGGTTACAACATTAATGACAAGTGTGGAGCCATTTATCCAGAAAAAGTTGCTGCAGCAGTGAAAAAGTATCGGGCGGATGTGGGCATCAGTTTGGATGGAGATGCTGACCGGGTGGTTTTGGTGGATGAACTGGGACAGATTTTAAATGGGGATCATGTTTTGGCTATTTTGGCTTTGCACATGAAGCAAAAAGGAGAACTTCTTAAGGGCACTGTTGTGGTGACGGAAATGAGTAACATTGGCTTGGACCATGCACTTAAGAAGCATGGCATTCAGGTGGTTCGCGCTCCTGTGGGAGACAAAAATGTTGTGGATGTTATGAGAAAACAGCAATTGATTCTTGGGGGAGAACAATCAGGTCATATTATTTGTCTTTCTCATAGCACAACAGGGGATGGATGTGTGGCGGCATTGAAAGTTTTAGCAGCGATGAGAGAACAGGGTAAGAAATTGAGTGAGCTGGGGGCCTTGATGAAGCCCGTGCCTCAGGTTTTGGTTAATGTTCGTGTGAAGCAAAAACGTCCTCTTCATGAAATCAAGGGTTATCAGGAGTTTCTGGAGAGCATTCAAAAGAACATAGGTCCTCAGGGTCGGGTTTTTATTCGTCCTTCTGGCACAGAACCTGTTATTCGAGTTTTGGTAGAAGGCCCTGATCGTCACATGATTTCTCGATATGCTGACGAGATGGCCCAGTTTTTACAGGATAAATTAGGAGACTTATGAGGCTTGCAACAGTTGAGCAGTCCAGGAAAATAGACCAACAGACAGAAGAGCTTTATGGCATTTCTGGTGAGGTTTTAATGGAAAGTGCGGGATCTATTGCGTGTCGGGAGATTGTGCAATCTTTTTTCCCAGAGTTAAAAAAGGGTTTAACAGCGATTGTTTGTGGCCCAGGAAATAACGGTGGAGATGGGCTTGTGGTAGCTCGTCACCTACATTCTTCAGGTTATCGAAATATTGTGGTTTTTGTTGTGGGAAAGGAGAAGGGCTCCTCACTTTTCCAAAAACAATGGAAACGGATGGAGCTTTATGGCATTCGTTTTGTGGATGTGGGGCAGTCACCAGAAAAATTGTCTCAGCTTTTTTCTGCTCAATTGGTGATTGATGCTCTTTTGGGGACGGGTCTTCAAAGGCCGGTGGAGGGGCTTTGGTTAAAGGTGATTGACACCATCAATGCAGTTAAGGTGCCTGTTGTGAGTCTGGACACCCCTTCTGGGTTAAATTGTGATCGAGGCATTATAGAAGGGGCGGCCGTGAGAGCTTATATGACGTTAACCTTCGGCCTTGCCAAACCGGGTTTTTTTACAGCGGATGGTCCTCACTGCATTGGAAAATTGCGTATTCTACCCATAGGGTACAGTCATGAGGTGTTGCGTTCCATTGCCACCACTCATTTTGCTTTTACAGAAAGATTGGCCAGAAGATATTTGGTGGCTCACAAAGATCGCACGAACAAGTATAGTCATGGCAAACTATTAGTGATTGCAGGCTCTGAAGGCATGTGGGGTGCTGGGGTGCTGGCCTCTGTGAGTGGTTATCGAGTGGGAGCTGGGCATGTGACTTGGGTCAGTTTTGAAAAGCCTCTGGAGGGGCTTGTGGAGGCTCCTGAAGTTTTAACTGGAGAACTGAGTGAGATTTCAGACTTTTCCTCTTACCAAGCTGTGATTGTGGGCCCTGGGTTAAGAAAGACTCCTGAATTGATAACTCTTCTTCAACAGTTGAAGTCTCAGCAGCCGCGTGTGGTGGTGGATGCCGGTGCTCTGGATGCTTGTGCAGAACTTTTACCTTTGCCGGCCTCATGGGTTCTCACACCTCATGCGGGAGAGTTGTCACGATTGATCGGGTGGGAAGCTCCCCGCATCGAATCTCACCGTTATGAAGCGGCTCTCTATGCTGCAGAAAAAATGGGGGCTCATGTTTTGCTTAAAGGGTTTCGGAGTATCTTGGCGCAAAAAGGACGAGCAATGGTTATCGCTTCAGGAAACTCTGCTTTGGCAAAAGCGGGAACAGGAGATGTTTTGGCTGGAATGGTTGGTGGTCTTTATGCTCAGGGATTGGAGCCTGTGCAGGCCACAGCCACAGCGGCCTATCTTCATGGTCGTATGGCGGATGAATGGGTGAGGTCTGGGTTTCATAAGAATGCTCTGACGGCTTCAGACCTTAAGGAAAATCTGCCATTGATTATGGGGCGATTACGACAGGGAACTTTTATTTAATGAAAGGCTCTAAAGTTATTTCTTGTTTGAAAGAGATGCAAGACTGGGTGGAAGAACTTTATCAACAGCTTCCTTCAAAAGCAGTTATTTTACTTCATGGTCCTTTGGGAGCTGGAAAGACCCAGTTTGTTCAGTTTTTATCACGGCAAGCGTCTTCACCCACTTTTGTTTTACATCAGAGATACTCTTCGGAAAAAGGAGAGATTGATCATGTGGATTTATATCGGCTGGAAAGTGAAGAGGACTTGGAGTCCATGGGTTTTTGGGATCTTTTTTCAAAGCCTCAGGGGTATATTTGTGTGGAGTGGCCAGAGCGTCTTCCGCAAAACTCTTTACCGCCTGACTGGCCACGATTAGAGGTGTTCTTGGATCCTGTGGAACCCTATCCTTCTCGAAAAGTGAAGTGGGAACTTAGGCTGCATGGAGGGATGTGAGGTTTTGGACCAGGTCTTTGGCGGCTTTTAAGGCAAAATCCAAAGTTTGAGTGGTAAAAAGATCCTCGCTGTCTCCCACACAAAGAAGCATGCCTATTAAAACGCTATGGGAGACTAAGGGAACAAGGGTGACATGTTTGGGTAAGGTTTTAAGCCCCCATGATCGGAAGAAGGTTTCATTGGTGATGGAAGGACTAGGCGGGCCATGAAAGGGTTTGTGAGTTTTAAGAACGATCTTGAAAATACTGGGCTGTGAAAGATCTATATAGCTTAGAGAACCCTCTTCCTGAGGAGCCCAGCTTTCATCCCATCTCCAGGGTTGGAGTTTGTTTTGCTTGAGTAAAAGAATTTGAGAGTGGGCAAATCGTGTTTGCAGGTTTTTAAACACATTATGGACAAGGTCTTCTGGAGAAATATTTTGGGAAGGGTGATTCAATAAACCACTGAGTGTTTTGGCTTTGTAGGCCAAACTGTTTTTAGAGAGTGG
>RFKI01000230.1 GCA_003694355.1 Bdellovibrio sp. | reverse complement strand
TCAACTCCTAAATGAACAAGACGTTGGATTTCTTTAATAAAACTTTTATGCTTTTCTATAAAATAACTATACTTGCCCACCCAAAGATCAAAAATATCTCCCAAAAGAAAAAGATGTGTAACTTCTCGTTGAGTCCCTAATGATGATAAAAATTTCAGGCAACTTTGATACAGACCTGCATCAGGATTTGTTAAATGCAGGTCTGACAAAAAATAAGCATGAACTTTATTCTGCGTTGTTTTCACCTTCCTGGCGTTGTCTCCTCAAATATGAAGGTGCATCCAGGCTGTGAATGTCAAAAGGTGACTTCACTGAAGGAGTTGCTGAAGGCTCTTCGATATTCATAGACAACTGTTGTGGTTCGACTGATGCCGTTTGAGCTTTTTTCTCTTTGTAAGCTTTTGCCTTTGCTAATAATATATCTCGAGGCAACATCTTGGATTTCTCATCTCGAGATGGCTGTGGATCTGGCATCAAAGGTTGCGGCTCTTCTTTTACCTCTCGACTCAAAGATGCAGAAGATTCAGACTCCCTGTTTGAAAAATGTTGTGACGTCGTTGCTGAAGAAGTATCTCCGTAAAGAGCATTGGCTTCCACTGTTTTTAAAGCCGCATCAGCTAAAGCCTCAGCCTGTAGCTGTATTTGCTCTTGAGCTATATCTTGAAAACGACCCGTCTGGTTCCCCGCAAAAGTCCGAGCTTCATTATTAAAGCCTGTTGCAATCACTGTCACTTGAACGGAGTCGCCCATGTTTTCATCAATCACAGCACCAAAAATAACCTCAGCATCTTCATGAGCCGCCTCAGTGATAAGAGTTGAAGCCTCATTCACTTCCCAAAGTGTGAGATCTGGACCTCCAGTTACATTAATAATAATTCCAGTAGCCCCATCAATGGCAATATTCTCCAATAGAGGAGAAGAAATCGCTTGAGTGGCCGCTTCCACAGCTCTGTTTTCTCCAGCACACAAGCCAGTTCCCATAATGGCCATTCCTTTTGCTGCCATTACGGTACGAATATCTGCAAAGTCCAGGTTAATAAGACCTCTAATATTAATCAGATCTGAAATCCCTTTTACCGCCTGCAAAAGAACTTCATCTGCTTTTTTAAACGTCTCTAAAAGAGGGGTTTTTTCACTGGATACAGCTAAAAGTTTCTGGTTGGGAATGACAATCAGGGTATCCACATTTTCCTTGAGTTCTTGCAAACCAATTTCAGCATGTCTTTTGCGCTTATACCCAAAAAACAAAAAAGGTTTTGTCACAACACCAATAGTTAAAGCTCCTAACTCTTTGGCTATCTTTGCAACAATAGGAGCGCCACCGGTCCCTGTTCCTCCACCCATTCCTGCAGTGACAAAGACCATATCAGCACCTTCAAGGGTCTCTACAATGTCATTATAAGATTCTATGGCTGCGCGTTTACCTATTTCTGGATTAGCACCAGCCCCAAGGCCTTTAGTTAGCTCACTCCCCAACTGAATCTTAGAACCTGCTTTATTAGCCTCTAAAGCTTGTTTATCTGTATTTGCAACGACAAACTCTACTCCGGAAAGCCCCCCTTCAATCATTGTTTGGACAGCATTGCTTCCTCCGCCGCCAATACCAATGACTTTGATGTTGGCGCCTGCGCTTATGGACTCTTCCAGTTCAAACATAATTCCTCCCTGAAATTCAGTTTTTATGCAAAAAAGTTCTTTATTTTTAAAACAAAATCATTCCAATGATCATTAAACCTCAACTCATGACCCTTATCAACAGCCATCTGCTTCCGAGACTTTTCCTGTCCATACTTTAATAAACCCACTGAAGAAGCAAAGGCAGGAGAGCGCACGACATCAACTAATCCTCCAACCCCTTGAGGCGTTGCTCGACGAACAGGACAATCAAACACAAATTCTCCCATTTCAACCAAACCACCCAACTGGCTGCCTCCACCTGTTAACACAAGACCCGACCCCAAGCGTGCATGGTAACCACTAGAAACGACCTTGTCCTTCAAGAAGCGAAGGGTCTCTTCAGCGCGAGCTTCTAAAATTTCACACAGCGTTTTTCTTTCGACCGTTCGAGGAGACCTTCCCCCCACACCGGCCACATCCAAAACCTCTCCCTCTTGGGCCACACCCGGCAAAGCGCACCCATATTTATTCTTTAATTGTTCCGCATCTTGCTGAGTGGTTCGTAATCCCATGGCCACATCATGAGTAAAGTGATTTCCCCCAACAGGAACCACTCCTGTATAAACAACACTACCTTGATGATAAATAACAAGGTCTGAGGTTCCACCTCCCATATCAATTACAGCAACACCAAGATTTTTTTCATCTTCAGATAACACGGCCATCGAAGAAGCAAGTTGTTGCAAAACAAGTCCTTCAATGGAAAGTCCAGCCTTTTCTGTGCATTTGACAATATTTTGAATGGCCGAGTGATTGCCTGTTACAATATGGACCTTCGCTTCTAAACGAACTCCAGACATCCCCACAGGATCACAAATCCCCTCCTGACCATCTATCTTGTAATCACTAGGCAAAATATGAAGAACTTGCCGATCCGCAGGTATGGCAACCGCCTTTGCTGCCTCAATCACACGATCTACATCACCTTGTTCAACTTCCTCATTTTTAATAGCAACCATTCCAAAAGAGTCAAAAGACTCTATATGCGCGCCAGCCACCCCCAGCCAAACTGTCTGGGCTTCAACACCAGCCATCAGCTCAGCTTCTTCTTTAGCCTTTCGTATGGCAGAAACAGCATGATCGATATTAACCACCACGCCTTGTTTAACTCCTGTGTTGGGAGCCGTTCCGACACCAATGACCTCCAATTCCTCCGAAGTCATAGCCCCAATCAAAAACACGACCTTTGTCGTGCCTATATCAAGCCCGGCAATAATCTTCCTTGTATTTGCTGGAACCTTTGACATCCTTATCCTCTTTGGTGAAATAATTCCCCCTCTTACTTAAGGGTAGGCTCCGTTACGCACTCTGACAACCCTTTTTTTAGATAAAATGATGCAAGGCTAAATTTTCGTTTTGACTTTAATAACAACCTTGTTCAAAAAACGAGCATCAATCACTTTGTCTTTTAATTCACTTTCATTCAAATATCTAACGGCTCGATTCACTCTTTGAATTTTTTTTGCAAAATTCCCTTCACCTAACTCTACCCGAACAGTTACACGAGAAATATAAAGAGAAAAACCTTTAGATTTGGAGTACCAAACCTCTGAAACTGTTTGTTGAGAAAGAGGCCCTTCTTCAGGGAGAGATTTTAAAAGGTTAAGAGCTTTTCGGCGAACATCAAAACTTTTTATAAAAATTTTTCCTCTTAATACAGGCAAGCTCATTAACTCACCTATCCCTAAAGGCGAAAGAACTTTAGCCTCTTCCGTTAAGGGATAAAACTTTCCTTGAGGAAAAGGGAGAATTAAAGCCATGTACTTTTGAGGCTCCACAATAATATCCAATTCAGAGGGGAACCTTCTTCGAATAAATACCTTATGAATTTTGGAGTCTTTTTCCAAAGTTTCTCTAACTTGCTTGAGAGGCACTTTTAATAATGGCTTTCCTTTTAAATCCGAAACAACTTGTTTTGCTTTTTTTTCGACTTGCTTTAAAATGGCATCTGGAACTCCATGACTTTGAAGAACAGAAACATTTAAAGCCTTTACATGAAAAATCATGTTCTGAAAAACATAAGCCAAAACACCTAACGTCAAAATAAGTACAAGAAACTTACTTAAGGCCTTCATAATCTAATCCAGCCTCTTCTAATAAGATTTCAATAAGCTGCTCAAAATGAATACCATCATGTTGAGCCGCCTTGGGCAGTAAAGATGTCGGCGTGCAGCCTGGAAGTGTATTCACTTCTAAAAAATAAGTCTGATCTTTTTCATCCACCCGAAAGTCTACACGACCATAACCTCTTAAACGACATAAAGCATAAATGCGCTCAGCTTCTTGTTTTAGATGGTTAATGGTTGCTTTTGATAACTCTGGAGGCAAAATATACTCTGTATGCCCTGATGTATACTTATTGGTATAATCATAAAAACCTTTTTGAGGGCGAATTTCAATGGGAGTCATAGCTTTTCCCCTTAAAAGAGGAACTGTGACCTCTTTCCCCGCAATAAATTCCTCTATTAAAATATAATGATCGTACTGAACCGCCTCTCTTAAAGCTGACTCCAGCTCTTCTTGGGTTTGAGCAATTTGAATACCTATACTTGATCCTTCCCTTGATGGCTTTACCACTAAAGGAAATTCAAGATGAACTTTCTCTATCTTATCAGCCCTTTTAGGATCGAAGCTTTGATGTTTAGGCATTTTGACATGATGAAAAGACAAATATTCTTTCGTTAAGGTTTTTTCCATACATAGAGCTGAAGCTAAAACACCACTTCCTGTATAGGGAATTTTTAAAAACTCACAAATGCCTTGAACGGTTCCGTCTTCAGCATATTTTCCATGAACAGCAAGAAGAGCCACGGAAGGTTTTAAGGAAGCTAGTCGGCTGGGCAAGGTTTTATCAGCCTCTAAGACTTCATAGTTTTTCCCTAAGGCTTTTAAAGCTTTTTCAAAAGACGCTGCTGTTGCATAACTAACGTCTCTTTCTGCGCCCATTCCTCCTTGAATCAATGCAATCTTGCTCATTCTTTTATTTTCAACGGACCAGAGTAAAAAGTCAAAAGGAGTTCTTTATCAAAAAGGAGTCTTCATCCCATTCCAGCGGCCGAGAAAAACCACTTCTGGCGTTAACTCAATACCCTTTTGGGCGAAAACCTCTTTTTTTACATCTTGAATTAATTGAAAAATATCTTCAGCTGTAGCTTCTCCAACATTGACAATAAAGTTAGCATGCTTTTCTGAAACCATAGCACCCCCTCTCTGAAGCCCCTTTAATCCACATTCATCGATTAATTTAGCTGCTTTTAAAGGCAATGGGTTTCTAAATACCGAACCACAACTTGGTAAAGATAAAGGTTGACTTTGTACCCGCTTTCGAGTCGCAGCCCTTTGCTTTTGAATTAAGTCTGGCTCTTCCTTTAAGGGCCAACGCAATCCCACTCGAAAAATCAATCCTGGCTGCCACCCTCCACAATAACGATATTTCCAAGTTAAGTTCTCCGACAAAAATCTATGGGTTTCCACCTCATTATCATTTGTGATCCTCAAAACTTCAATCCACTCTGTGATTTCACAAAATTCTCGAGGACATAAATCTTCTCCAACTCCCGCATTCATCACGACCCCCCCTCCTATCGTACCGGGAAGACCTGTCAAGAAAATAGCTGGAGCTAACTTGTGTTTTAAGAAAATTTTAAGAACCTCTGACTTTTCCGTACCCGCCAAAGCCTCTATTTTTAAAACACCAGCCTCCTCAAAACTCTTAACTCCCTTAAAGTGAGCCATAGAAATAACAAGACCCTCTATACCCTTATCACTAACTAAAACATTGGTTCCATCTCCCAAAAGAGTCACTGGTAAATGGTTAACATGAGCCCACAAGTAGGCTTCTTTGAGGTCAAGCAATGCTTGAGGCTCCACAAAATAATCAGCCTTGCCGCCAACTTTCCACCACGTCAAATCTTTTAAAGAATGATTTCGTTTAAGCCCTTTAGGTGGATTCATTTAAAAACTTTTCTCCCAAACGCCAAACATTTCCCGCTCCTAAAGTTAACAAAATATCTTTCTGAGGCCTTAACTGTTTAAGACACTCAAATAAAAAAGTCTCATCAGGACAATAAATTGTCTCTGCACTCACCACCTCTTTACTCAATCTTTCTGAAGAAATATTTTCTAAAGGCAACTCACTCGCAGGATAAATATCAATGAGATAAACTTTCTTGGCCCCATGAAAACAGTTCAAGAAATCATTCCAACATTGTTTTGTTCGCGTATAGCGGTGAGGTTGAAAAATCACATGAATATCTTTTTCTGGATACTGTTTAGAAAAAGCCTTTAAAACAGCTTGAATTTCAGTTGGATGGTGACCATAGTCATCATAAACTAAAATACCTCTGTGCTCTCCTTTATACTCAAAACGACGTCCCACACCAGAAAACTTTTGAAGTCCCTCAACTCCCTTTTCAAAAGAAATTCCAACATTAAAGCCTACAATGAGGCTCGCCAAAGCATTTAAAGCATTGTGGTCTCCGGGTATAGGAGAACAAAAACTTCCCAAAACTTCTGCCCCTTTAGGGGAAGTCTTACAAACCTGATAAGTACCTTTTTCGGTTTCTTTTAAAACATAATCATTATGATCCCGAAATCCATAAAAAATCACTTTCCGAGAAAGGGAACCTAGCAATTCCCTGAGACGCCCATCATCACCACAAGCTACAACCACGCCATAAAAAGGAGTTTTTGAGGCAAACTTTAAAAAAGCAGAATAAAGTTTCTCCATGCTTCCAAAATGATCCACATGATCATCATCAATATTTGTTATAACAACAATCTCTGGACTTAATCGAGTGAAAGTTCCATCACTTTCATCAGCTTCCACAATCATCCACTCCCCCTCCCCCAGCTGAGAGGTGGATTTAATGGCATCCAAACGCCCTCCCACAGCAATCGTAGGATCTTTTTTTGCATGAATAAAAATAGATGCCACTAAGCTTGTTGTTGTGGTTTTGCCATGTGTTCCAGCAACAGCAATCCCTCTTTTCAAACGCATCAAATCCGCTAGGGCTTCAGCGCGAGGGATAATAGGAATATGGCGCCTGAACGCTTCTTCAATTTCAGGATTTTGCGAAGAAATGGCACTGGAATAAACCACAATATTTGTCTCTGGAGAAAGATTATTAGCATGATGACCTATAAAAACAGGAATTCCCAATTGCCTTAAATGTTCCACCTGCGCATTCTCTGTCAAATCGCTTCCGGTAATATGAGCGCCAAGGTTCCACATCAGTTCAGCCAAACCGCTCATACCAATACCACCAATACCAATAAAATGTGCATGAATGTGTTCTAACAATTTTACAACCCTTAAGAAGACAAAATCATTTGAGCTATTTCATCTGCTGCTTTTTGCTTATACAATGTTTTGGCTTTTAAGGAAAGATTAACCAGGCTGTCTGGCTTTTTTATACACTGATCTAAAAATTCAAAAATTTTTTCTGGAGATAAGTCCTTCTCAAGTAAAACCCAAGCGGCACCCTTTGCTTCTAATTCTTCAGCATTTTTTTGTTGATGATTATCTGCTGCATAAGGATAGGGAACGAGGATCGCAGGACGCCCCGTTGCCAAAATTTCAAATACAGACCCTATACCTGAGCGACACATCACCAAGTGAGACCACCTATATTTTTCATCCATATCTTTAACAAAAGCAAAACATTTCAAACGCTCTTGTTGAGGATCTAGTTCCTTATAAGACTCTAATACCCAATCATAATCTTTTTGTCCTGTTTGATGAATTAATTTCACAGATTCAAGGGGATATTGTTGAAAACATTCAACAATTGCTTTATTGATTGCATGAGCTCCCTGACTGCCACCAAAAACAAAAAAATGTAAAGGGGGAATTCGTGGTTTATAATCTTCCCTAAAGAGAGCTTCAATTTCTTGTCTAACCGGCACGCCAACTTTCTGAACACGCTTTGACTTCATATATTTCAAAGCTCCATCCATAACGAATAAAACTTTGGTCACAAAAGGAGCCAAACGACGATTTACCATGCCTGGAAACGCATTCGGTTCCCAAATAAATACTTTTTTTCTTAATAAAATAGCTGCTATCAAAGGAGGTGCTGACACATATCCTCCTACGCCGAAAACAATGGAAGGTCGAACCTTCAAAAGAAAAACAAGAGAGGAAACAACGGCCCAAGGGATTTGAAAGAATGTTTTGATCCTCTCCTTTAAAGCTACATTACGGTTAAACCGACCAATGGAAATCAACTTCAAAGGAAATCCCGCCTCAGGAATCACCCTAGCTTCAAGACCTTTTGGAGATCCTATAAAATAAATTTTTGTATGAGGAGATTTTTGTTTAAGTGCTTGCGCAATAGCAAGAGCAGGATAAACATGTCCACCTGTTCCTCCTCCAGCAATAACAACAGATAAAGGAGGCTTTTCTTGATGATTGCTCAATGAGCTTCTCCTTAATTAACCCGAATAAACCGGCGCCTCACCTTTAAGGAAGATCTCCGGGTTTCTTTCTCTATGTTTAACAAAACACCAATAGAAAAACAGGCACTGATTAAAGCACTTCCACCATAACTTAAAAAAGGAAGAGCTAATCCTTTTGTGGGTAACAATCCCAAAACCACTCCCATATTGACAAATGTGGATAGAGCCAGGCTGACGACAGATCCAAGCCCAACCACTTGAAAGACACGTTGCTCACTACGAAGCACCACTTGCAAACCTTTAAAAAACAAAAATCCAAAAAACAAAACAACAATAAAAAATCCAACAAACCCTAGCTCCTCTCCTAACACAGCTAAAATGAAATCATTATGAGCCTCTGGAAGAAAAAAGAGCTTTCCCTGCCCCATACCCAAACCTTTTCCTGTTAATTCTCCTGAATGAAAGCTCAACATGCTTTGAATCACTTGAAAGCCTTTCTTTGAAGGGTCCGACCAAGGGTCTAAAAAAGTCATCAATCGCGACAAACGATAAGGAGCACTAATGATAAAAACAAAGAAAAGCGCACTCATGCCAATCAATGTGCCCCATACATATTTCCAAGATAAATCAAAGGCAAAAAGCACTAGAAAAATAGAAACCGATATAATAACAACACTTCCAAAATCTGGCTGTTTTAATAAAAGAACCAATGGGCAGGCTAAAAGTACTACCAATCCCCCTTGTGACAATAAGGATGAATTTTTATCCTTTAAAGAAAAATACCAAAGCAATACAAAGGGGTAAGAAACTTTTAAAAATTCCGACGGTTGAAGGCGCCATCCGTAGGGAAATTGAAGCCACCGTTGAGCTCCCCCCACTTTCACCCCTAAAGGAGATACTAAAGTCATTAAAACTCCCAAAAAAGAAAGGATCCATAACCCCCATCCTAAAATTTTCAACCACCTCCAAGGAAGAAGAAAAGTTGAAAACAAAACCACTATACCAAGACCCACAAATAATAATTGCTTTTTAAAAAAATAAAAGCCATCATGAAATCTCTCTATAGCGTAGATATAGCTGGAAGAATAAACCTGTATGAGTCCTAGCCCCAACAAAAAAAGCACCACCAATAAAATACTCTTATCCACTCTTTGCAAAATTCCTCCTTTGCTTTCCTATAGAATATCATAAACCAGGAAAGGAAAAGTAGAACTTCATCTTCAGAAACCCGAGAAGACAAAATATTGCCAGATAAAAGTCTAAATTATTCATCAACAGCCGATGAAGCCGCCTGTTTGTTAAACGCCCCTCTTATATTAAGCTCGCTATACTATGAGGAGTCTTCAGGGAGCTCTATTCTTCACAAAATTTTTTCAAAACGATCGTCGATTTATTTCAATCATTCAGCCAGAAGAGGTCTCAGCATAAAGATAAAGCCTCCTTAAGTCTTCTACTTAAAACGATAGACCATATCTTTAAAGTAATTTCCTCTTTCAATATAGGAGTCAAAATAATCAAAGCTGGAACACCCTGGGGAAAGCAGGACCACATCCCCAATACGACTTTTTTGATAGGCCATATGAACGGCCTCTTCAAAGGTTCCTATTAAAAAGGTTTCACTATAATCTCCGATATCCCTGTTGATTCTTTCCTTCGCCTCCCCCACAAGAATAAGGTTTTTGACCTTTTGACGAATGGCCTCCGCCAGTGGAGTAAAGTTAAGATTAGTATCCTTACCCCCCATAATCAAAATCACATTTTCATCAAAAGCATCCAAAGCTCTTAGAACAGCATGAACATTGGTGGCCTTGGAATCATTGTAAAACCGTACGCCGCCAACTTTACGAACATATTCCAAACGATGCGGTAAACCTCTGAACTCATCAATGACTTTTTGAATAGCCGTATGAGTCGCCCCATGTTCTCGAGCAGCCAAAATAGCAGCCATCATGTTTTCAATGGAATGCCGACCCTTCATTTTCATATCTTTTATAGAATAATATTCTATTTCTGGACCTGTTCTTACATTAATTTGCTGTCCCATTTGAACAGCGCCACCAATATTCATGATTTGCGGTTCTAAAATGGGTTTTCTGGAAAAGTACAAAATTCTTCCTCGTTGAACAGATGGATCTCTTGCTAGCTCTACAACGGCATTATCATCAGCATTCAGAATACTTGTAGTATTCTGATTGGTATTTAAAAATATCCTTCTTTTGGCATTAATATACTCTTCCATACTT
>RFKI01000229.1 GCA_003694355.1 Bdellovibrio sp. | reverse complement strand
CTGCAAACACCATCCGGAGCCCATCCAGTGCCATCATTGGCAGCGTCAGTCATTGCAAGGTCGCCGTCCTGACAGTTTAGGCAATCATTTTGGAGCACTCCAGCACTGTCCATGCAAACCTCGTCAACGTCGCAAATTTCTGCACGATTATCACCTGATTCATTTACGCACAGGCCGTCTGCCGCCCAGGATTCTCCTTGATAAGTTTTGTCGCAGACAAAAACACTTGAGGCTGGTAACACGCTGCACGCAGCAAAGATATTGCCACTAACGGCAATATTGCTGTTACTGCAGTTAAAGGTTCCTTCAATAGCACACATCCCGTTTGGCATTCCGTCAAGCTCAAGGTCGCATTTGACTCCTATTGGATAATAAGTTTTATCTACATGAGTAAGATTACACCCGCAAACATTGTTTGGGTCTGTTAAGTTTATTGTTCCAAAGGAATCATCAGAATTGGCATCAACCAAGCCTCCTTCTGAGCCTGAGTCAGATGAATTGCAAATCATGTAAGGTCCTAACGACTTGTGAGCAGAAGCCAGGTTGCCAACGTTGTCTTTTGATTGGATGCAGAAATAATAATTGTTGCCTTCTGCAAGCCTGTCGGATGTGTTTGAGGTTGCGCTGCCGGGCAGGTCTACAATGCCATCCAGCCCAGAGCATGTTTGCGAAGTGTCCCAGCCAATATCATAACCATTAATTCCACTAATAAAATTTTCTTGCACGTTTAGGCTCGTGTTCCTGTTTCCCTCTGCGTCAAAAGCTGTCACATTATACTCATACAAGTTCCCTGTGTCAGATGCTATGTCCCAGTTCATCGTCACGTAAGGGTTAGGACTCCATGTTCCTGGTGTGTGCGATGAGCTAATAAGGTTTCCTGGATTATTCGGCAGACCGTTGTCCTGCGCAGAATGATCAGAAATGTTTGTGTCAGCAGTAAGGGGGATTATAGTAATATTGTCATATAATCCATGAGAGTTTCCCAGGCCTGTCAAGAATATTTTTCCAGAGGTGAAAGTGTTATTTATGACATTGAACAATTGAACTCCGTCAACATAGACTTTTATGAAATTATCAATAGATTTTATTGTGACATGGTAAAAAGTTGAAGGCAGTGGATTAATTTCTGAACTGCAACCGATTGAACCCCAATAAATAGATCCCTTCTCAAAAGTTGATAAACAAATATTATTTATGAAATTATTGAAATGCAGGATGTACATGTCATTATTTGTTGGGTTATAATCAAAGCCGATGCCAATAGCACCATAATTTGGTCCATTACCAGCCATGTCCAAGTCAATGATCATATTATCAAAGTCAAAGCTGTTATTTGTCCTTATTCCTTCCTGAAATGACCCTGTGAGAGGATCCAAGACGAGTTGCCCGTTTATCACAGAAATTATAGGAGATCCCACCTGAACCCAAGCAGGATTAGCTGTCCAATCTCCATCCCCAAAATTGTCATACCAGCCGTTAAGAGGCCACTGGTTTAATGGAGCGCTTACGTTTTTAACAACGCCATAAAGCCTTCTGCCGCGCATATAGCTTTCGTTGATTTCTTCTGGCGTTAATGCGCGCTTTATTACGCGAAGCTCATCAATGTATCCTTTGAAGTATTGGCCGCCTCCAGCGCCAATTTGAAAGTTTGAATTCGGGTCGCTTATGAACGTCGGAACGCTCGTTGTTTGCTGAGCTACAAGGATGCCATCAACGTATAATCCAACAAAGCTGGAATCACCGTCATAAACGCCGACGATGTGGTGCCATTCGTTCACATCAACAATGGGTGCTTGTACTGCAACGTCAGGCTCATCTGTATCATTAACTTGAAACACAAGATTTCCTGCTCCATCATTAGCGCGGAGCCAAACGCCTAAAGGATTACCACCATCTCTCATAATTGACTGTGCCCCAGCATTGTCAGACCAGTTAATCCATGCTTCCATGGTTATCTGGCTGTAGCCTGTTTCTGTAACATCATCAGCAAATGAGACATAACTTGAGCCGTCAAAGTACAAGGATCCGCCGAGAATCCCTCCTGTGATGTCAAAGAAAGCCCCTCCGTTTATAGTTCCCTGCCATTTCCTTTCAACATCAAATAGGGATGGTGCTGTGTTCTCATTAAAGTCAAAGTAAGCGCTTAAGTTAGTGGTTAATGAGAGCTTTGCCTCATCATTCACTGAGTTCCATGACAGGTTAAGCTGGTTATTTCCATAATCCTGGGCAATTGTCAGTGTTGGCTGGTTTGGCCTTGTCCTGTCAAGAGTGATAACACCTGTGGAACTCCCGTTTACTATGCTTCCTCCTAAGAAAGAGGCGTTTACAAAGAACTTGTAATAAGTGTTGTCGCTCATATTAACATTTACATTATTCCATTGGCTCCTCAAACCCCAGACTGGTACTGCCTTAAAGCTGCCGTCAGACCAGTCAACGTACTGTCCTGTTATTGCCTCGTAAACCGCATATGACGTTGTTGTCGCGTTGTTGCCATCATCAAGAACTGTTATTGAAGCGCTGGCGCTCCCTGAATTCAACGGATGGGATTTATTCATAGTTACGTTCGGCGCCAATGGCGTGTTTGGCGGGGAGAACGCGCATAAGCTTCCCCAAGCCCCTTCATTTGGCCCAGGATTAGTCACATTATCCCTGTAATGCACGCCGTAACAATACTCTTGGTTTGGAACCCAAGTTATTGTGTCGGAGAAAATGTTGCTAGCCTGCCATGATTGCATTGTTCCTGTGCTGTCATTGAATTGGTAAGGCTGAGCATTAGGCCCAGCTCCGCTGTCTGTCGCTATGTTGGCAGTAACATTTATTTTGTTTGGGCTAACAAAGTCTATGCTTGCTATTGAGCCTGGTGGTGGTGGTGTAGAGTCAATGTTAAAACTACGCGAAGTGCTGGAGCCAGTGTTTCCAACGTCATCAGTAACATTAACCCTTATGCTGTAAGCGCCGTCAATAGTGTCTGGCAAGGTGATTGTACCACTGCACCTGTCAGTTTGGTAAGTCACGTAACCATTAAAGACCCACGTGCCGCCGGGCCCACTAACAGTAACATTGCAGTTCCTGCCGTCAGATATGCCGCTGCCAGAGTCAGTGAATAAGACTTCAACAAGCATAGCAGAAGAATTCTTATAATAGCTGTCAGCAATAGGAGAAACCCAGCCTTGGAATATTGGTGGAGAGAAGTCAATGCTGAAGAGCCTTGAATCCTCTGCGCTGGGGTTGCCAGCAGCATCAGTTGCTCTGACCTTAACCTCACATTTATCCTGTCCTTCATCCCTGCAGTTTAAGCCAGGGCCGACTGTGATGAGCTTTTGCAAAGCAGAACTATCCAGACCTGCACAGTTGCCAGCGCTCGTCCAAGGAACTGTTGTTACGCCATTGCTTAAAACAGTGTATTCGCACTGCTGGAGAGAGGAGCCACCTGTGTCTGAGTAGCTGAAATCAGCTGTGAAGCCTGTGCTGTGCCACGTGCTGGAGCCAGGGCCAGTGATTTGCGCAGTAGGGCTATCCAGGTCGACTTTTGCCTCTGAAGTGCTAGTAAAATAAACAACATTATTCACATTGTCTGTTACTTGGTATTGGTACTTATAGCAAGTGGCTGTGCTGACAGCATCATCATATGAGGGTTGGCCAATAG
>RFKI01000228.1 GCA_003694355.1 Bdellovibrio sp. | reverse complement strand
TATTTATACAATTCGGGCCATTCACGGGCAGTTTCCGTTAAAAAAAGTTATTGATACTTTGAGAGCTAAAAAACCATTTACGGATGTGATTAACTTTTTTAAGTTTAAGGGGCATGGGGAAGTTAAAATTGATGTAAAAAGTCCTCAGGACAATTTGGATATTCCAGTTAATCAACAAAGCTATAAGTCTCATTTTTCAGTAAAAGCCCCCTTCTTTAGTAAAGAAAAAAACTTTTTTGTATCCGTGGCCCTGTCTTCCATTAAGGAAGTTCCAGGAGAAATGACCTTTTTGCCGACAGATTTGAAAAAAATAGAGCCTGGGCAGACTTTACAGCTAACGGCTTTAGACGAAGACAAGAAGGCCTCTTATGCCTTGTCTGCATTGGTTCCAAATCAAACCACACAACAGTGTGAAAAACTTAAACAGGAAATACAGCAGTTTTTCTCTGACTTGGATCGCTCCCGCAAAGTCAATAATCCTTTTGATGATGAGTTCTTTTTTGATGATGAGTTTGGAGATGAGGAAGAAGGGGGTTTGCCTGATTTGGGGTTGGGAGACTTTAAAGGTTTCTGTTTAAAAGACAGAGCCTTTAGTGTTGTTTTTGGCCCCGTGTCTGATGTTCGGTTTAGTGCACCCAACTTTTTGTCTTTAATTCCAGAGCCTCAGGTTAAAGGCAATCAGATTTTACTAACGCCTCCATCCAGTGCGCCTCAAGGGATCCATCCGTTTGCCACTTTGTTGGTTTTGTCAGAGATTGAAGATGTTCAAAAGGGGAAGTATAAGTTAGAAATCAAGCATCGTAAGTGGGAGGTCATGGCAAAAGGATGGGTTGATAGGATTTCGCTGCCTGATATGACGTCTCTTATTGCACCTAATAAGAAGAAAACATGGGAAGTGATTTTTCTGGGCTCTCCAGACCCCACAGACAAAGATGTTTGGAATAGAGATTTAAGTAAGGTGACGCATGCGACTCGAAATTCGTATCGCAATGATTAGATTTATAGCTGCTCTTAATCTCATTTTTACTTTAGGGTGTGCTCTTTTTCAAAGTCCTTCACGCCATTCACAGGAAGTGCCTTTTGTCGCTGAGGTGTACAAGGCGTCTTTTGAGGATGTGTGGAGGGCTGTGCAGGTAGTGATGTCTGATTATCCTTTGAAAGTTAATAATATTGATTCAGGCATATTGGAAACGGAGATTCTTAGAAAAGAAGATATTTGGAACCCCCCTATAGAGCGTCCCTCCAGTTATCGTTATAAAATTTCAGTTCAAGTGTTAAAAGGGCATGTTGGAAAAGCTGTTGCAACAAGAGTTAAAATTCAAAAAAGGATTTTGTTAAAAAAAGATTTCTTTTCTTCAGGAAGGTGGCTTTCAGGAGATGGTCTTGAGGAACGAGCCTTGCTTTATCGGATTGGTCGAGAAATCAAGGTGCACAAGCTTTTAGAAAAGGCCAATGCCAAGGGATAAAATCTTTTCTTGAACTTTCCTTAAAAGATTTTTAGGATCTATTCGTTCTTAATTTTTTTGTTTTAGATGGAGGTGTTATGAAGTTTTTATGGATTAGGTTGAATATTCTAATGGGAACGGCTTTCCTGATGTTTTCTTCTCCCTTGCAAGCCACTTCGCCTTTGCCGGAACAGCCTCCAATTCCTAAAGATAATCCTTTAACGAAAGAAAAAATTGAGCTTGGAAAACAATTATTTTTTGATCCACGGCTTTCTTTAACAGGAACAGTATCCTGTAATTCTTGTCATAATGTGATGTCCAGTGGAACTGATAACACAGCGACTTCTACAGGTGTTTTCGGTAAAAAAGGTGGTCGAAATGCTCCAACTGTTTGGAATAGTGCCTTTTTGACTGTTCAATTCTGGGATGGCCGAGCTGCCAGTTTAGAGGAGCAAGCCAAGGGACCATTGGTAAACCCTGTTGAGATGGGAATGAAAAATCACCAGGCTGTTGTTAAGAGAATTAAAAAGATAGATGGCTATGTGAAGCAGTTTAAAAAAGTTTTTAAGGGGCGAAACCCTGTCACTATAGATAATGTGGCAAAAGCTATAGCGGCTTACGAAAGGACATTAATTACTGTTAATAGTCCCTTTGATCGTTACTTAAAGGGAGATAAGAAGGCTCTTTCTGCTTCTGCCAAGAGAGGCTGGAAAAAGTTTCAGGAAATAGGCTGTATAAGTTGTCATAGTGGTCCGAACTTTTCTGGCCCAACAAAAACAATGGGAGTTGGTTTTTTTATGAAGTTTCCCACTTTTCCCGGTAGTCAGTATGATAAGAAATACCGGTTGTTAGAGGATAAGGGTCGTTATGAAGTCACTAAAAAAGAAGAAGACAAGCACATGTGGCGTGTTCCTACATTAAGAAATGTGGCTTTAACAGCTCCGTACTTTCATAATGGGGCTGTTAAGACCTTACCTGAGGCGGTTCGAGTTATGGCAAAAACTCAACTTAATAAAACGTTAAGCTCTCAAGATGTAAAAGATCTTGTGAGTTTTTTAAAAAGCCTTACTGGAGAATTTCCTAAACAAACTATGCCAAGGCTGCCAGAGTATAGGAACGCCTCTTTAGTGGACTAGTTAGTGGACTAGATAAAGTGAATTTTTATAGGTTATTTATCCTATTTTTTGTTTTTTTTATAAACGGACTTGCAACTGCTGTGCAAGCTAGAGTTTTTAGTTTTAAAGATGAAACGTTTGCAGCATTTTTTCGTGGAAGTTACGGGTTATCTCAACTGGGATCAAGTGCTTTTAGTGAATCCAGTGGGACTGCAACCACTCAATTTGATAAGTCAGTTACATATGATTTGTCAGGAGAGTTGGGAGTTATTTTCTCTCTTCAGGAAAAGGTGAATATTCGTTTGGGATTTGAGGTGATTCGTCCACAGGTGCTCCAGGGCATTGTGGGACGTAATGCCAGTGGAACAAAATATTTTGATCTCAATAGCACTATTCTAATTGTGAATCCAGAAATGACTTTTGAGATCAATGTTTATCGTCAACCCCAGTCACGTTTATTTGTATTTGCAGGAGCTGGAATTTCTTCACTTTCTATTGATAATGCATACACCATGACCAGTGCAGGAACATCGGCTTTAGGTGTAGGTAGTCATACAGAAAAAATTGAAGCCTCCCGAGTTTCGGCAACAGGAGGTATGGGCTATGAATTTCAATTTGCAGATACAGTGACTGCTGTTTTAGAGTTGGGTTATCGATATCTCTATGTAAATGAGATGAAGTATAAAGATGCCGTTACAGCGATTACGGCTCCTTCTGCTCAAAAGGGCGATGTGGTTCTGAATAATTCAGGAACTAATAGAAAGTTGAGTTTGGATTCCATATACTTTGGACTTTCTTTTCGATTTTATGTTCCTGCTTTTTAAGAAAGCTCGTAGAGGGAATCAATAATTTTTTTATATTTTTTATCACAAAATGATCTTTTAACCTTGAGGCTGGGTGTAAGTTCTCCTGTTTCTACAGAAAAGTCATAGGGAAGAATGTAGAAATATTTAATGGTTTCATGGCTGGGAAGGTCTTTATTTACTTCTTTTACAATCCCTTGGACAAGGGAGCGAATTTCTGGAGTTTTTATAAGAGATTGATAATTTCGATAGGCAATATTGTGTTGATGAGCATAAGCTTCAATGAGTTTTTGATTGAGAGTAATTAAGGCAACAATATATTTTTTATTATCTCCATGTAAGTGAACATGAGATATAAAGGGGTGCTTTTTAAATAAGTTAATGATTTTTTGAGGGACTACATACTTTCCTGAAGAGGTTTTAATGAGGTCTTTTTTTCGATTGGTGATGACAAGGAAGCCATTTTTGTCGAAATAACCAAAATCCCCTGTTTTGAAAAAACCATTAAAAAAAGATT
>RFKI01000227.1 GCA_003694355.1 Bdellovibrio sp. | reverse complement strand
GGTAAACAGAAACCCCTAAACTTCTTGCGGGGGCCCAAATTTCTGCAACAAGCTGAGGATATCTTTTTCTCGGCGATTTCCAATATTCTTTTTCCAGAGGCTCCTTTACAGAAATCACCAAAAGCTTTTTTTCTTTTTTTATAGAAGGACGCCATAAAGCCAATTCTTCTTCAGAAAGGCCCTTCTCCTCCCACCTCAAAAAGATTTTAACTGGCCCTCCTGTCTTTTTCTGTTTAAACACAACACGACCATTAAAACCCTTCAGCCGTAACTGACTCCCTTCTACAAAAGGCCACTCTACCGGTTTGTAAGTCAGAGCCCATGCTGAGCTTCCCAAAAGTAAGCTCAATAAAAACACCTTCATAATTTGCCCTCTCTCTTTACGACATTGACGCAAAAGCTATTTTATGCTCACAAAAAAGTTCTTAACAAGAGAATTCATTGTTTTTCTTTCCATTTCAATATATTCCTAAATCACACTTAACTGTGGAGGAAATCATGTCAACAGCTTATATTCTTTCTGCTCAGAGAACCCCTATTGGATCATTTCTGGGAGGCCTTTCTTCCGTTCCAGCTCCCCGACTCGGAGCCACAGCGATCCAGTCTGCCGTTAAAGCCGCTTCCTTGGAACCTACAGATATACAAGAATGTATTATGGGCGAAGTGCTCACAGCAGGTGTTGGACAAGCTCCTGCTCGACAGGCCGCTATTTATGCAGGGCTCCCTAGCTCCACACCTTGTATGACTATTAATAAAGTCTGCGGCTCTGGTCTAAAAGCAGTTATGCTCGCAACAGACTCTATCCTTCTTGGAAACAGCGATGTGGTTGTCGCTGGAGGACAAGAAAATATGTCTCTGGCGCCTCACCTTCTGGAAAAGTCTCGAAACGGTTATAAAATGGGAACTGTTGAACTGACGGACTCCATGATTAAGGATGGGCTCTGGGACCCTTACAATCAGTTTCATATGGGTGTAGCTGCTGAACTTTGCGTGAAAGAATATAAGTTCTCCAGAGAAGAACAAGATGAATTTGCCAAACAAAGTTACCTCTGGGCCCAGGAAGCTCAAAAAAAAGGGCTTTTTAAAGAGGAGATCACCCCGGTAGAGGTCAAAACAAGAAAAGCCACTCTCACTGTAGAAGAAGATGAAGAGCCACAACGAGCTCATTTTGAAAAAATGAAAACTCTAAAACCCGCCTTCGACAAAGAAGGCACGGTCACAGCTGCAAATGCCAGTAAACTCAATGATGGGGCTGCTGCCCTTGTTTTAGCTTCAGAGTCTTTTGTTCAACAAAAAGGTTGTAAACCTCTAGCCAAAATCATTGCTTATAGCACCTTCGCTCAAGACCCTCAGTGGTTTACCACAGCCCCCATTGGAGCCATTAAGAAAGTGCTTCAAAAAACTCAGCTTCAAATGGATCAAATTGATCTTTTTGAAATCAATGAAGCGTTCAGTGCCGTTACCATGGCCACTATGAAAGAACTTCAAATTCCTCGTGAGAAAATAAATGTCAATGGAGGGGCTGTGGCTTTGGGGCACCCCATTGGAGCCAGTGGAGCCCGTATTTTAACCACTCTCCTTTATGCCCTCAAGCAAAGAGATAAAAAACGCGGCCTTGCCACCTTATGCATAGGTGGAGGGGAAGCTGTTGCCCTTATTGTGGAGAGGCTCTCATGATTGAAGGACCTAAAGTTTTCAAAAATGCCAAAGAAGCCCTGTTTGATGTGACTGACAATGTCACTCTTCTTGTTGGAGGATTTGGCCTTTGTGGGATTCCTGAGTGCTCTATCGCTGCTTTACAAGAAATGGGCGTCAAGGGCCTTACCTGCGTGTCCAACAATGCTGGAGTGGATGATTTTGGCTTAGGCCTTTTACTTCAAAAAAAACAAATCAAAAAAATGATATCCAGTTATGTGGGCGAAAATAAAACTTTTGAACAGCAGTTTCTGAATGGGGAATTGGAAGTGGAGCTAGTTCCTCAAGGAACTCTTGCAGAAAGAATCCGGGCTGGAGGAGCTGGTATTCCCGCCTTTTACACTCCAACAGGGGTGGGCACTCAAGTCCAGGAAGGAAAAGAAACCAAGGTTTTCAATGGGCGCCTCTACCTTCTTGAAAAAGCCATCCGTGGAGATTTTGCTCTCGTCAAAGCCTGGAAGGGAGATACCTTCGGTAATCTGATCTATCGTAAAACAGCTCGCAACTTTAATCCTATGATGGCTGCTGCAGGCAAAATCACCATTGCTGAAGTGGAAGAACTTGTGCCAGCAGGGGAACTGGACCCGGACCAAGTACACACCCCCGGCATTTATGTTCAGCGCATTTTCCAAGGTGATCATTATGAAAAGCGCATCGAACAAAAAACAATCCGCCCCGCTTAAACATAAAAAGAGGTGAAAAATGGCTTTAACCCGAGAACAAATTGCTCAAAGAATCGCACAGGAAGTTCAAGCTGGCTATACGGTCAATTTAGGTATAGGCATTCCCACACTTGTAGCCAATTTTATTCCACCTGAAAAAAATGTCATGCTCCAAAGTGAAAATGGACTTTTAGGAATGGGTCCCTTTCCTTTAGAGTCTGAAGTGGACCCAGACCTTATCAATGCAGGAAAACAGACTGTCACAACCGTGCCCGGAGCGAGTTTTTTTTCTTCAGCCGAAAGCTTTGCCATGATTCGAGGAGGACATGTGGATTTAACGGTTCTTGGAGCCATGCAAGTAGATGAAGAGGGAAACACTGCTAACTGGATGATTCCTGGAAAAATGGTTAAAGGCATGGGAGGCGCAATGGATTTAGTGGCTGGCGCAAAACATGTGATTGTAGCAATGCAACACACAGATAAGAAAGGACGCCCCAAGCTTCTAAAAAAATGCACGCTACCATTAACAGGTATTCAGTGCATCCATCAAGTAGTAACAGATCTTGGTGTTTTTACCATTGAAGACAATGCATTTATTCTCCAGGAATACGCCCCAGGGCACTCACCTGAAGAAATTGCACAAAAGACAGAAGGAACTTTGAAGGTGAGTTCTAACTGTAAAGAAATGAGTTCTTAAGGAGATTGAGGGACGATACACTTCACTTGGCATTGCCCTTTTGTCACCTGATCTGCAATCGAGACAATACGACCATCAGGATACACCACTTCGTTTAGGTAAAGGCAGTCACAAGCTTGATTGTTAATATCAATTTGAGGTTTGGCACATCCTGGCCCTTTCCAAAAATTAGGAGGAGTTTTGCCTGGAAAGGCATTATAAGTGGGAGCCACTCCTTTATCAGGGCATTTAACACCAGGAATTCTGCAACTGACCCAAGGATTAAAAGGATTGGCTAAACGAGTTCCTGGAGGACAGGATGCCTTATCACTGGTTCCTGTAAACCATTGCTCTTTTAAAGTCTTAGTGCATTTGCCTGTTTTCGGATCATAACTCATATAAGGGTTTCCTAAACGACAAATATTATTGTAGTCCTCATCTGACATATCCATCACCATCGACATCTCCACTGCAGAACACTCCTGAACACGATTCCGGCTATCTCTTTTTATAAAAACAGGTATTTTCCTATAGATATCCCTCCCACCGGAGGCCCCAGATATATGAAAAGCCACAAGCACCGTCCCTACTGTCTTTACATTATCAAGAGCCACAAGAGGTTGAAAAGAAACCCGCTTAATCTTCACTCCAGAAGACACTTCAACTCCAGAAGCCGCTAAAACCGGATTTTCAGTGTTCTCAACAAATGTGGCTGAAGCCTTATCATAGATATAACGAGGAATCACAACGCCTCTTGGTTTAAATCTTTTTAAGTCAAGAACCACAGGCCCAATAACAGTTCTCGTCCTCCCCTTTTTTCTAATAACCTGAGTTTGCCTAGTAAACACCTTCTTACAAATTTCAGGATTGGATAAATACATTTTAATTTCTTTGATTTTATTATCCACCACATTGGTTTTTCTCTTTTGAGCTGAAACTTTTCCTAAAGACTCCATCCCCTTCAGAGCTCCCATAATGGACACACTCACTATTCCAAGGGCTGTTAAAGCTTCAACAAGAGAAACACCTTTTTGTTTTTTTAAAACCTTTAACATCATTTTTTCCCTCTAGTTTTTTGCCTTACATTGAATGCGGCAAATACCATCTACACCTTGAGCCGGAAAGCAATAGCAAGACTGATCTGTTTTATCAAACAAGACCTGATAATTTCGTGGAGGCTTTTTAACTTGACTCCCACCATCATAACGGCCAATTGTGGTATACTTTGCTTTATCCAGATTATTGGTGGTTTCCTGAAACCTACAAGTGCCATTATGAAGGCGAAAAGGCTCCCAACCTGGTTCACAAGAAGCCTTCAAAGGGTCGCCTTGATCCATAAGTTTTCTGGTCACTGTATTCTTACAAGTACCTGTTACAGGGTCATAGACATATTTATCCCCATACTGGTTAATACCATCTGTAAAAAATAGATCACACACTTTCTGCTTTTCTTCTATTCTCAAATATTCTGGAATCCCCTCTACACCTTGGCAGGAACTTATAAGTTCTCTTCCCCCACCCCTTTTTTGCGTCTGCAAGATCATTGGAATCCGATAAACGCCCGCTGCAGTTCCAGACCCTTTTCTATAAATCTTCTGAGTCATCTCCCAAGAATAGTCCTTCCACTTCATACTGCTATTTAAATACTCAGTTTCATTCCCAAAGTTTGTTTTTATAACCAAGTTTCCATAATAAAGGTGTTGATTCCTATCCACTGGATAAAGTTTCTGTATATACATCTCCTTAACGGGGGACCTTTTCCGAGAGGTTGCTGGAGACAGATTCCATAATAATTTTTTCTTACCCGTCTTGGGGTCCACATAATATAACCTCAAATGATAATAATTAAAGTTCCTTCTTAAAATCTCCCCTCCTCTTACTCTACGACGTTTTTTATCAACTTGACTGATAGACCACACCATAGCGCGACCTTGAGAATCAAAATATTGTCCTCTAAATAAACCTTCACAACTTTCTTTTTTCTGAAGTATCTTCTCTGTAAGAGCTTTCTGCTTTAAAAAATCCTGAAAAACTTTCTTCTGTTTAAGTGACTTAGAATAATTTAAAATCATATGAGAGCCCATTGTTAAGCCAATGCCCCCAATCAGAAGGGCCATCATTAATTCCATTAAACTAAAACCTCTAAAGTTGACTTCTGGCTTTCTCATAAAGGTAACCTCTCTATTTTGCAGTCATACTGAGGGCCACGAGAACTGCTCTTTCCCAGAAAGCTGTAGTCATAAGTAACCTTCTCAGAAGCTGTATTTAGAAAATAGGCCTCTCTCTTTTCGCAATTCACACACCTATCAATCACAGGATGATAGAAAGATCGGGAGCCGTAAGTTGTTTGGCAAAACAAGTCCATCTTGGGTTGAGGGCTATTTTGATACAAAACACAACGCTGAATGTGACTGGTACTATCTAACTCTACCCATAGAGGGATTTCTGCCACCACATTGCGACTTGTTCCCAAGTCCTGATAAGATCCTTCAGCTCGAAACATGATCTTATAACGACGGTTTCCAGCACTAGAGACTTCCTGATGGATCACTCTCGAAAGACCCAGACGGCGCCATGAAATGCCTAATTCTTTTTCCGTCATCCTCGAGTAAATTTTAGTTTTTGTTCGTGTTTTTTTAGAAAATTTCAGATTTCGAATTCGAGTTTCTCGAGGAATATGAACACTGGTTTTTTTAAAAAAACGTGGAGACAAAAACAGACCCCCGAAGTTTTTCAGACAAACTTGCTCTGAAGAAAGAGCAAAATTTAAAACTCTTTTTGCCAAAGAAACTTTGTTTGCCTTTTGGTAAGTGTTTTTATAAAGAGTATTTAAGTCTGTATTTCCAAGATAAGCTAGGGCCAAGCTGATCATCATGGCAACACCTAAAGCCAGAGCCAGAATAATGCCGCCCTTTTCATTTTTGAGGAAAGCTTTCGTCTTGAAACGTTCCTTTTTCTTTTTTGTTTTCATCACTCCACCTACACCCTACATTTTGTTTCAGGCTTTCTACTTCCATAAAGCCAGTTACATTATACAGGCTTCTCCAAAAAGAGGTAAAATAAAAAGAATAAAGTATCTCAAAACGAGATGCTTTATTAACACTCTAAACTCCATTTGAAAGTCATAGAAGAAAGTTGTGGCAGCCTCACTCAACTCATATCTAATGGTTCATAGCTTTGATTTTTTGAGGATTCCTGGACTTTCTGTTATTTTTATTACAAGAGTGTTTTCAACACGGCGAAGAATTGAATTATTTTAAAGGAAAAGGCTAGACAAAAGCTTAGACCTTCTCTCAGAAAATCTTAAAAAAACTTTCTTTTATAAAGAAGCACTTAAAGATCGGATAATTCTTAAAACCATCAATCGATCTGCACCGATTTTCCACTCACTTTCTGGTTTCCATTGCCAGTTCTTAAAGCGTAATTCAGAAATGGCCTTTCCCTCTGTGACAGGGTTATAGCCATATTTTAACATATATGTAAAAAGTGGCCAGGCAATTTCAGGATTAGGTAGTAAGCGCTCTAAAAATCGTTTAAACAACTTAAAGGCCTTCCAAGCTTCTTTAAGGCCAATCACTCCATCCCGATTCTGATCAAAACGCAAAAATAAGACCTCCAGAAAATGCAGAAAAATAACCATTTTCTTATGCTCACTAAAAGTCACAAAAGAGCGATCTGCTCTCTTGGAAACCACGTCAAATAAAATCTTTTGAAAGGTATACCAGTTTTCTTTTTTATACCTCTGAATGGCTGACACTAAAAAAGGCATATTTTCATAAAACTGAGAAAACCCTGCAAGAATGTGTTCCCGATAACAAGCCAGAGGAAATCCTTTGCCTTTAAGTTCAGACACGCCCTCTTCACAAGCGACCTGGAGCGCCTTTTGAATTTCCTCACCCTGATGAATCCCTGAAAAGATATATCTTAAATAATCAATCCCTTCTTCATACTGAACAATCTTGTCACCGTTGCTTCTTGGCATAAAAAGGTTGGTATAATAAAAAATGGTTTTATAATAATCTTGGTCATCAGGCTTCACAAGACCTAACTCCACCAAGAGGGGTTTAAAGTCCTGAAAAGCCTCCTGAAGTTCATCCAAAGAAAGTCCGATTATCTGCGATTTTCGCTGAGAGTCTTTGGCATAGGTTTGAATTAATAAGCGAATAAATAATCGCTCCACATTTAAACGACCCAAAGATAAAGGTGTATAAGGGACCTTTTTGCCATCCAAACGGATACGTCCTTTTTCATCATTAACCAGAGTCCAAGGTCCATTCATAGCTCGCTTTAATTCACTCCACAAAGGGCTTTTAGACCTATCTTTCTTTTTAACAATCAAAAATTGTGTGTCTATCCAATTTCTATAAGTCCTTTTAAAGCCTTTTAATTTCTCCAAAGTGAGGTCAAAAGGAGAAGAGTTCATTTTATCAGCAAAAAACTTTTTAACAGAAATATTCCAAATATGCAGAACTAACTGGGAATCTAAATCAATCACCTGAGAGGACTGAACAGCTTCAAGTAAGTCTTTAATTTCTTCCTGAGAAATATTTTTCTTCTCTAAAACCTTCTCTAAATAGGCAAAAGTTTCCTCTGCCCCTCGATCCAGCTCTTTAAGTTGAGGCTCCTGATACCAATAAGGCGTTAATACATAATACTTTAAACGAAGCCAGTCCCCATAAACAACACGAACAACCTTAGCAACATATTCCCAGTCCATGTTTCGTACCACCGTCTCCCCATTGCCAATAAAGGCCTTCTTAAACTTAGCCAATATAGGAACAAACTTGGACCAATCTGTTGAACTCTCAAAATACAAGACCAGCTGTTTGAATAACTGATTCATATGACTAAAGGAGTACTCGCTTCCTTTTTGGGTAATCAAAAGAGCAACGCGCTTTAAAGACCAATCCAACTTATCCAAAGCCTGCTGCAAACGCGAAGAACTCACTTTGGATGAACTTACAGACAAAACAGACATATAAGGGCGAAGCTCTAAAGAAATAAACATAAACTGATCAATCAACGAAATGGTTTCTTCCAGCTCAGAGCGAAGAATTTTCTTTCGACTCCCCCCCAGAAAAACTCTTTTGACTTCCATTAACTCTTCAAAAAGAGGCGCTGAAAGTTCCAAGTCTTTTGAGTTTAGGTAAAACCGATTTAAAAAGTCCCTCAGATAGGAGGCTTTATAAACTCCTTCCGCATCATCTGAAACATACTTCAGAAAAGCCTTTAAGCTTTTTTTTCCGCATTGCCAGAACTGAATCACAGCAGCTCTACTGGCTTTCCCTGACAGATATTTTCTAAACGTTTCTTTTGTGTCCTTAAAACACTCGGTCCCTGGAGCTTGAACGGCTCGAATCGGCCTTTTAACCTCAGACTCTCTTGCACAAGAAGTAATAATCAAAACAATCAACAACCACTTAAAATACATAATCCATCCCCAAGACCAACTGATCATTTGATCGATAATTCCTTAAAAATCCATTTTCCACATCAGCTATATCTTCTTCAACGACCCCCAATAGATCTATTTGTGCAAAAAAACTCCAGTTTGGAAGAGGAGCCCAAGATGCTTCTCCCTGAAAAAGCCCAGCTTTTTGGCGAAAATCATAAGTTCCTGACAAAGAAACACTTAAAGGGTGATTTAAAAAATGGTCTTTCTTTATAGAAACTCTGAAGGCCTCATAAAAGCGCCAAAGATTCTCATAAAGGCTTTCTTCAAGCTCAAAATCTGTATCATCATTGTTTTGCCCACCTGATATATGAATAAAATCCACACTCCACTGATAACCTCGATCAGAGGGGAATACCACCCCACCTCCCAAAATGTGCGCTCTCTCTACATTTTGAACAATCCAATTCCCCTCATTCTCTTTCTTTTCAGGATCCGAATAAGTGTAAGAAAGCCAAATATGATTTTTTCCCCACTCATAACCCCACTCAGAAGTGAACAGCTTCTGATAAGCCACATAAGGGTAAAGTTGAGCATCTAAGTAATTGCCTCCCTGACCATCTGGACGCACTGTAATTTGAGAAGCTGTTAACAAAGCATTTAAAGGTTTATAAGCAAAACTCTGACGGGTCCAAAAGGATTTTTTCTCAAAAAACCACTGCAAAGCCCACCCTGGATGATTCACCACCTCCGACAAAGAAGGCTTATTTAAAGAGTAGTGTACGGCCATTTCTTGTCCACCAAATATGATGCTTTTGACAGGAGTGAGCCACCAAGGGTTTTCAGAAACCAATGAGCCTCCTTCACTTTTAGGAACGGAAGACAAATCAGGCAAATAAGCTCCAGCCCAAGATAAAAGCACTTTCTGATGGGAGTTCATCACCCACTTTAGGTGAACTCCTGTTAACCCTTCTTCTTGAGGATGAAGTTT
>RFKI01000226.1 GCA_003694355.1 Bdellovibrio sp. | reverse complement strand
GAGTCTGAGAAGGCTATTCCTTTACTTAAAGGCGTTGATCAATTTCATATTTTTGATAGAGGCTCTTATCAAGAATCTTTGGCAGATCCGAGTAGCCCCCTTTTGGAAGCTTATGATCGGTTTAAAAAATGGGTCTCAAAAGTTCAAGAGGAAGCCTACACTTATGTTATCAATTTATCTCATACTTATTTTAGTTATTGGGTGAGCTCTTTAATTCCTGCAGAGATTCACCTGGGGGCTCATGAAACTGCAAATGGTATTCCTGGATTTGGTTCTCCATGGTTTCGTTATTTGGAAGAACAGGTGTCTCGTCATATTCCTTATCCTCATCATTTTATAGATATCTTTAGATGGGCGTTAGATCTGGACAGTCAAGTAGACTTTGCTTTTCAAGAAACGGCTTCAGGAAAAAAAGAAACTTCATCTTTGTCTTTAAGATCAGATGAAAAATTAATCGTTATACAGCCTTTTACGAGCGACAAAAAGAAAAACTATCATGAATCTTTGTGGTTAGAAGTCATTAATAAATTGATACAACAAAAAGAAAGAGTGATTCTTTTAGGGGCCCCTTTTGAAAAAGAAGCTCTTTTGAAATTAGCTCATCATTTTGGCTCAGATTTAGTTCGACCATTCGTGTGTTCTATGGAAGGCGCTTATAGTTTATTAAAAAATCATACTCGTATCTTGATTACAGGAGATACCAGTATCAAACATCTAGCTTGTGGGACGTCCTGTAAGCTCATAGAGATTTCCTTGGGTAGCAGTCAATTTTATTTAACAGGGGCTTATAAAGAGGGATCTATTATTTTGCAGACCAAAGCTTCTTGTGCACCTTGTTTGCATCGACAAAATTGTATTAAAGGAGAGCCTGACTGTTCTTTTAGTGTAACTCCAGAGGATGTTCTGGAAGTTATTAAACATGGAGAAAAAGCTTCTCTTTCTTCTTGTAAGGGATTTTTGGTAACCGTTAAAGAGTTTCCTTTTGTTCACTTTAAATCTTTTAATTTTTTAAAAGAGGAAATATCAGCCCTCAAACAGAAGCTCATTTGGAAATTTTTCTTGGATGGGGAATGGGATCAAACAGTACCTCCCATAGGGTCCTTATCTTACATGATGGCAAGGTATTTGAACAAAAGGGGGCAAGTGCGTTTAGATAAGGAAAGTTTTTCAAGTGGTGTTGGTTTTTCTTTAGACAACACTTTCTCTTTGAAAGGGTCTCAAACCTTTTCTGCTATGAGGAAACAAAAAGAAATCGAGGTTCGACAGAAAACTTTTTCTGAAATCTATAAGAGTTTTGAAAAAGCTCTTCAAAAACAGTTGGAGGTATTTCATGAGCCATCATGAAAAGGGACAAGAACTATTAGAGTCTTACTTGCAGGGCACTTTAACTCGTCTAGAAAAAAGTGCCCAGAAAATCATTCAAACAAGTGGATATTCTTCAGAATGTGAGAAGATGAAAATCTTAATAGAGATGATTCGGGAGCAACTAAAAAATGAAAATTTTAGTTCTTCAACTCGCCAGGTTAGGTGATATTTATTTATCTCATCCAGCTTTAAGAGCTTTAAAGAGGCGATATCCGCAGGCAGAGATACACTTTTTGGTGAGGGATCGTTTTAAGGCCGCCGCTCAAAGCCTGGAGGTGGTTGATAGACTGTGGATATGGGATACGAAAAAATTCCTTGCACCATTTATTTATGAAACTCCTGACAAGGATGAAGCGGCATTAAAAGAAGTGTCTTCCTTTTGTGAGTCGTTACGAAATGAGAAGTTTACAAATATTATTAACCTCAGCTTTTCTCCTCTTTCTAGTTATTTAACCCATGCCATTGCAGGGTCACAAACTCAAGTTATGGGATATACTCGATTTGAAGATGGGTATTTGAACTTACCTGATGACACGAGTGCTTATTTTTATGCTCAAGTGGGTGTAGGACGATATAATAGACTGCATTTGTCCGATATATTTGCCACAACAATGGGGCTAGAGATGGAAGAGGCTGATTTTGTAGCGCCTGTAAAATGGTTAAGCGAGTCTAATAAAAGAAGAGTGTTTGAAAAATATAATTCGAACTCTTTTGTAAATCAGGATTTTTTAGTTGTACATATAGGAAGCTCAACCCCTCGGAAAACTTTGGAAGTTTATAAGTGGAGACAGGTTGTTCATCGGCTTGTGAAGGAGGTGGCTATCCCAGTTGTTTTAGTGGGCGGGAAAGAAGAAGAGGAAAATGCTCAGCAAATTCTTGTGGGACTTAAAACAAATGAGAGAATCTGTTCTCTAGTGGGGCGGACGGAGTTGGAAGAGGTCTTTCCTATATTAGAAAAAAGTCGCCTTGTTATAGGGGGAGATAGTGTGATGGTGCATATGGCTTCCCTTGTTCAAACTCCTGTTTTGAATTTGTCATTTTCTTCTGTGAGATTCTGGGAAACAGGTCCCACTTCTCCTGGCAGCCGTGTTCTTTATACAGAAAGCTCTAAAGATCTGGCTTCTGATCGAGTTATTTTAGAGGTTCTAAATTGTTTAGATAACGTTCCTTCTCGGTACAAAGAGGTTTATTATAGACAGATGGATATTCTCTCTCCCTACAAAGGGGAGAAAGCTTCTGGAGAGTTTCAGTGGAGCCTTATAAAAGCTATTTATATGGGTAAAATGTTTCCTGTTGTGGAAAATGCCCTCACCTTTGAGGGCTTAAAGCGATTGGCTGAAATTGTCATATTGGCTAAGGAGCTCCTTCAAAGAATGGGTTCTCGTGAACAGAGAGCTGAGGCTCAGAAAATTTTTGATCTTGTTGATGATTTGTTATTTCAGGTTATGGAGCTGGCACCAGAGCTCTATCCCTTGGTGTCTTGGTTTCAAACAGAGCGGGTGCGTATTGGACCGGGCTCTTTTGAGACTATTTTGGAAAAGACAAAAAAGTGTTTTTTTAATCTTGAAAAGGTCTTAAGCCTTTATCTTGATGAGAATGAATTAAAAGGAGATTCTAGTGGAAAAAATATGTTTAGATAAAACAGAAATACTAAAGCTAAAAGAACAGTGTATGAATTTAGGGGAAGTTTTATCTTATTTTAAAACTCAAGCCGAGAAAAGGGGAGAAGTTGTTTGTAGCGTCCAGGTGAATGGGATGACCTTCTCCGAAAAAGATGACATTTCTTTTCAGGATACGGATCTTCAAGAAATTCAATCTTTGGTTTTAACAACAGAATCTCCTCAGATTTTATTGAAGGACATGTTGCAATCTCTTATCTCCTACATTCCTGAAGTGAGTGATTTGGCAATGAGGACAGCCGATTTATTTCGGCATCCTTATGCCGAAGGGAAGTTACGGCAGTTTTCAGAGTGTTTAGAGGCTTGTCAACTTTTGACAGAGGCACTGAATGCAGCGACTCCTCTTTTGAAAAAAATGAATATTTACAGTCAGGTAAAGGATGAGTGGAAGAGTGTGGAAGTGCGATTTTTAGCTGAGATTAAAGAAATGTTGGATGCTTTTCAGAGAAAGGACATGGTGCTCTTGTCAGATATTATTGAGTATAACTTAAGTGTGGTTTTAAAGGAGTGGCAGGCCTTAACTCAAAAGATTCGCGCTTTAGTCAACTCGGTTGCCTAAAGCGATAAGGTCTTGACTCCTTTCCTGTTTGTGATTTAGCGTTTAAGAAGCACAAGGAAGCTAAGCATTGACGTTAAATGACTTGTCTGCATCGCCTCAGGCCATTTGGATTACTCAAAATTACAACTCTCCTCAGATTAAGCGTTTAAATTCTTTGATTCCTTCTCATTGGAGAGTTTATTTTGAGCCAGAAGACAAAATCAGAGACTTTTTTAAAAAAGGCATTTTCCCGACGTTAGTTTTTTGGGACCAAGAGGACGCTCCTCTTACTGATGATTTATTAAATTGGATTTCACAATATTTTCCAGAAACTCTTATTGTGTTGGTTGGAGATCCAGACAGAGAGTTTCTGTTAAGACTGGGCCGTCTAGGTGTTAATTTGAGTGTCATTCCAAATGCCTTAAGCAAAGAAGAGCTTTCTCACTTTTGGAATCATGTTGAACAGTGGCATTTGAAAATTATGCAAAAAGTATATCGATGGGAAGAGTTGAAAAAAGAAAAGGCCTTTTGGGCGGAAAAGAAAAGGGTCGAAGAAAAAGAGCTATCATGTCATCTTGATCCCTTAGAAAGACAAAAATCCCAAATAACAGAGGTTCTTTTAAAAAAGAAAAAAACAAATCAGTTTATAAAAGAACTGATACATTGTTCTG
>RFKI01000225.1 GCA_003694355.1 Bdellovibrio sp. | reverse complement strand
GTTTAAAGACCAAGAGCAAAAAATATTTGATGGCACTTCATTTTTTAAAAAATACTTTATATTCTTGGACTTCGTTTTGAATTCCAAAATCACATTCGGCCATTTTTTAGCAAAACGAACTAACGCATCCAAAAGACGAAACTGATTACCCCAAAGAAGCGCATCGGAAGACTGCCCTGTACCAATATGGTAAGAGCGATGAGGATCTAACTGAATCTTTTCTAACTTTTCTTCCAAATGCTCATCAAAAATCACCTTATCCCCGGTAAACATGGTCTGAATGCTACAATAGCTACAACCAAATCCACAGTTTTTCACAGCATCTAAGGTTCGCAAATTGCAACACACTGTTTTTTCAGAAGCCACTGGACACATGCCAAGAATTTTGTCATCTACATACTCTTTTTGAACGAAAATCTTGGAACGTTTATATCCAGCAGAGAGCTTTGGTTTTTGAAGAGAAAACTGCACAGTTTCTTTCTTGGCCTCGGCATGGAGGTTTTTGAGCTGCTGGAGCATCCATTTTTTTCTTTCTCTGCCTTGCAAAGAACTCTGAGATTCCAACGGGCGCCAAAGAGAACTTAAAGAACCTTTTCCCCACATTCTAAAATCAATGGTCCATTCCACCAACTGACGCAATTCCTGCAATGTTAAACAATAAATATAAGCAAACTGCCGAACATCATCTTTTTCTTGAGGCCTTAAAACAGGAAACAACGTCTGTTGGAAAATGCCTTCCCATTTTTTATGATATGAATGATTTGGAGAAAGCATCCCAGCCTTTCAATAAAAAGCAAATGATTATTTCTTGGTTTTCTTCTGTTGTTTTTTTTGAGCCTTTTCTGCTTTTCGCTTGGCAATGATTTTACACAAAATTTCGTAAGCTTCCTGCTGGAGAGAGTTATCATAAATAAAGCTGTAGAAACCTTGAATCTCTGGGCTTTTTCTAAACTTTTTCACACTTGTGGGGACACTCTCAGAAGTTTTAAAAACAATAGACGTTCCATCTTTTGACAAATTCACTTTATTCATAACAACTCCTCCACCAAGCTCTTAACCTAAATAACTCTAAAAAGGGAGGCTTATGTTAACAGCATTATTACGTTGCGTCAATCTCTGTTTTTTGAAAGAATCTGGGATATAACCAGAAAAACAAAGGATTTTCTATGCAACTCCTCAAAGGCCACGAAGTCTCAAAAGCTGTGCGCTCACAGATTCAAAAAGATGTTGAAAAATATACCCAAAAAGTGGGACACCCCCCAGGACTTGCGGTGCTCTTGATTGGAGACGACCCTGCAAGCCAAGTCTATGTTCGCAATAAAGAGAAGGCCTGTAAAGAAGTCGGCATTCGATCTGTCCTCCATCACCTTTCAGAGAACACTTCAAGCAATGAGCTCTATTCTTTAATTAACCATCTCAACAAGGACCCCTCCATTCAGGGAATCCTAATTCAACTCCCTTTACCTCCCCACTTGCAATCCGAACAAATACTCAACTGGATTTCTCCTCATAAAGATGTGGATGGACTTACCTTGGAAAATGTGGGTCGCTTATTTTCAGGGCGCCCCCGAGTGGTCCCTTGTACTCCAGCAGGTGTCATGAAAATTCTGGAGCATTACCAAATCCCTGTTGAAGGTAAGGAAGCTGTTGTGATTGGACGCAGTCACATTGTCGGGCTTCCCATGTTTCAATTATTACAAAAGGCCAATGCCACCGTAACTCTCTGTCATTCACGCACCCCTAATCTTCAAGCGCACACTCAAAAAGCTGATCTGGTAGTGGTTGCCGCAGGTAAACCGGGCCTTCTGGGACGAGAAGACTTTAAGAAAGATGCCGTGGTTATTGATGTGGGTATTCACAGAGAAATAGTAGATGGTAAAACTCGTCTTTGCGGAGATGTTCGCTCTGATGAATTGAAGGACTGGGTCAAAGCCATCACTCCCGTTCCTGGAGGTGTGGGGCCCATGACCATCACTATGCTTCTATTTAACACCATGGAATTGGCTTTTCAGCAGATCACTTATTAATTAAATACTATATCTATCTGGATATAAACCAGAACAGCGACGATCTTGAGGAGCCTCTACAGGAAAAAAGTTAGAAGGCAGGCCTTTAGGAACAGCATTGAAGTCCAAATGTAACCCATACTTTTCATATTCTCCGAAGATAAAATAATAAGCTAAAAACTTTAATAAATAATTTTCAGAATCCTCATGACCAGCACGTCTATTCGCCCTTAAAATCCTTGGAATCATGTGATATTCCATCATCTCACGAAAAGAAAAATGATATTTATGAGCCAAATACAAAGGCGCGGCTTTAGTTTTCACATAACTTTCTTTCCATCTTTCACCGCCTACGCAAGAAGTATAATTCCTACATTGAAGGACCTCCTCAACAGCTCCAGGCCCGACCTTATAAGCTAAAACACTTAAAATACCTGCATCAGGATGATCTTGAAGGTTGTCATAAAGCTTTCCATAATATTTGGCTGCCGCACAAGCTGAGGTTAAGAAGTACCGTCTTTCATCATAACTGGAACGAACACGAAGGCCCATCTGTCGAGCTGTGGCTTGAATAAATTGAGCAGGCCCCACTGCAGAACTAGAGCTCGCTGACTGAATCGGATACACAGGACTTCCTCCCTGAAATCCAGTAAAGTATGACGATTCTAAAAGGAACACATAAAGCAAAGGGGAGGGCACATCATATGTTTGATAGATTTTCTCAATATGGGGCACAAAAGGTTTGGAAGAGATCAAAAATCGCTCCAGAGTTTCCCTTCCTCGACTTAGCCGATTTTTCATCATGCTTTGTACTTGAGGAAGAATCCAGTTTCTTTCAAAACTCTGAATCATTTTTAAAGACCGTGACTTCGGGGTTAATAGTGATTTTAACCACGAATCCTCATTGGCTCCTCGAAAAAAATCCTCCCGACCTCCCGGAACCTCAGCAGAAATAACAGGCGTTGAAGACTGACTGTTTGTTGATGTTTGAGAAGAACTTTGACTCTCTGGTTGAGACTCCCCACCAACCACCAGCACCACTTCCTTGTCATCACAGTCCTTTAGCACAAAAACCTGCCCTCCCTTTTCAGGATTAAGCCCCACCAGCTTAGCCGCTTTAGGTGCTCTTCGGGGATCACCACAAGAGCCTGAAGCTTGACCTGCCTCTGATGAACGGTCTGAAGGCGTTGAATGATCCGAAGAAACAACCTCCACAATTCCATCATTGTTATCCGTTTGAATGCCCTGACCTTCTAACACATATGGCAGTGGTTCTAGAGAGTCTGATGGTTTGGTTTGAGCTTGCTGAGAAGAGGGGTTTGAATTACCTGAAGAAGAAGGCCCTTTTTCCTTAAAAAATTGGATGCTATAAAAAGATGGCCCATAGCTGACACTCCAAGTGGTCACCCAACTGTATTTCACTTGATTATATAATTGAACAGCATTGGTTTTCTGAGAGACCTTGGTCCAATAGCTTTTTCCATAAATATAGGCCTTTGCCTTTGCCACTCCCAGAATATCTTTTTTGACAAGATCAATTTGGACTCGGCTCGTACAGTTCGAATTATCACAAAGGCCGTTCAATTCGTATAGGCCTGCTTTTAATTTTTTAAAACTGGCCTGTTTTTTTTGTGACACCAAAGGGCCTTGAAAAGTCCAATTTTTCCCGTCTATTTTGATGGTTATTTTCACAAAAGCAGGATTTTGATATACCACCTTCTTTTGAGACTTATCCAATAAACGAAGTTGTATGTGAGAAATGGACTGAGCCAGGGCTTTATCTTCTTTAGAGAGATCAAACTGAACACCTGAATCTTCAAACTGACCTTCTCGACGAGGAATACCAGCTAGGTCAATATAGGGAACCCCATCTTTATTGGTCGCTCCTGTAAAAGCAGGCCCTTCAATTTTAAAGGGTGCCGGCCCACAATGAACCAAAAATAAAAGAGAAAAAACTACTAAAATAATGTTCTTAACCATCATACCTTTGCTTTTAATAACGTTCCAAGCATCATTCTTTACATGTGATTAATGAAGCTCTGGAAAACTCCTTCTTCCAAGGAAAGCAAGCTATATGCCGAAAAAAGACCCTCCAGATTTCCGTTGAGCTTTCTATCTTATTGAAAAGTGACATTTTTTGCGCAAAAAGGGCCTTTTTCTGGAAGCTCGCAGATTCATTATGGTTTTTAGTGGAACAAAGTAATTTTAAAGGGATAAGTTATTTTCCCTTGATTTTTTATAAAATTTAATGGGTGACGATTTGTGAAGTTACGAAAATCATTACTAAATTGCGACTGCTATCCCATCCATGGTTTGTATTTCCTGAAGTCGTCGCATCACGCTCAGACTCCTCCGAATTTGAAAACTAAAAAGTAGGTTCTTTAACTTCAACAAGCCATTTTAAGAAGGCCTAAGAAAAAACTTAAAAAAATCCATCCCATGATTAAAAAATAAAGAAACACTCTAAATCAATTATCAGCAAGGTTTTTTTCATAAAAAACCTGACCTACACGATGAATATGTGATTTTAGTTGAGAGTTATCAATATCCTTATAAAGAATAATATCAAAGGTATAAGGCAAATTAAGATCATCTAAACATTGCAACAAAAGAGATAAGTCTTCCTGGGTTATCTGATCTCCTATAAGACACAGGTCAATATCAGAGCCCGTTAAAGC
>RFKI01000224.1 GCA_003694355.1 Bdellovibrio sp. | reverse complement strand
TACAAAAGGTTACGCCGCTATGCTTCTTTTCAATCCACAACTTTTGAAAATAGCTCTCTTTATCGTCTTGCGGCTTCTAAGCCAAAACAAAAATCCCTTGGTCGCCAAGTTCATATTGATTGACTTCTGAGGCAAGGTGCTTGTATTGGGAGAGAGTTCCTAATCCTAAAAGGCGTTTGAGGCCCTTGTGATAAAGGGACTTTTTATGATAGAGCGAAATGCCTTTTTGGTATTGTTCACTGCCCCAAAATTGAAATTCAGAAGAGTCATAAACAATTTTTTCAACTTGAAGTCCTGTTTGATTTGCAAGAAGGTAGAGGCCTTCTTTTGAGTTAAGATAAAAGTGTCGGGGAGCATCGAGTTGCACCCAGTTTTCCTGAAAACGATTCCAGGCAAATGAGGAAAAAAGTGGGACGCGAATGAGAATTTTTCCCTCAGGAGCTAGTAGTTTTTTGGCTTTTAGGAGTTCTTGTTGTTGGTCTTCAAGGTGTTCAAGAGAATGATGGAACATAATGAGGTCCCATTGGCCATTCATTTCAGAGAGGTCTTTTTTTAAGATTTGGTAGTTTTCGCTAAAAATTTGTTCTTCCTCAATATAAGGGTCAATGCCGCATAAGTGTTTGTAACCGTTTTGGTGTAAGTACTTAAGAAGGAGTCCTTCTCCACAACCAACATCTAAAATACGATGTTCTTTTTTGACTGATATGACTTGAAGGGAACTCAAAGGGAGATAGGGAGCGCGTTGGTTAACCCATTTTCCAAAGACTCCTTTTTTGTTGAGCACATAGTGATTCCTTTGTTTTTCTGCAAACTCAATATACCAAGGCTTTTGCTTTTCCTGAAAGGAGTAATAAGCATGCTTAGGATAATACTTGTCCATGTTCTTGGGCGGAGATTCGATCTGTAAGGTTTTGCAAGAAGGGCAGATGAAATAAGAAAAATTTTCTTTAAGATCAAACATTTGTTCTTTGGCAAAAAAATGCACTTTTTCTGATGAGTCTTTGCAAATGCGGCAAGGGCTTTTTTTTCTCCAAGCCTTCGTTAAAATTTTATTGGGCACAAGGAATTCGCGGCTCAAAAGAGAGAGTTTGAAATTTTCGCTATTTAATGAAAGGTTGGGGTTAAAATAAGGGTCGTGTTCAAAATAATGTCTCCATTTTGTTTTTAAATATTTTAGCTCTTTATCATGTCGTCTTCTTTGAGTACCGATAGCATCACTTCCTCTTGAAATGGATTCATAATGATAGAGTTTCACAAAAGGAGTAAATAGATTGCGATAGCCTTTTTGATAGAGTTTGAGGCAGAAATCAACATCGTTAAAGGCCACTTTTAGGTTCTTTTCATCAAAACCTTGAACTTCAAGAAATTTTGATTTTTCCACAGCCAAACAGGCGCCTGTAACGGCCATCACATACTGACTTAAATGGAGCTTTCCAAAATACCCTGGTTGGTGGGCCTTTTGGCCACGATGAATATGGCCAGCAGAACCGTTAATGCCCAAAATAATGCCAGCATGTTGGATGGTGTTGTTTTTGTATAGGAGCGTGCAGCCAACAGCTCCGATTTGGGGTCGGAGGGCTTGGGAGGTGAGTTCAGTCAACCAGTCTGGAGAGATGATCTTGGTGTCGTCGTTTAGAAAAACAAGCACTTCGCCTTGGGCTTTCTGGGCTGCAAAATTATTGATGGCAGAAAAGTTGAAGGGGTGGGGGTAGTGAAGCAGCTTAAAATAGGACTGAGCTTTGTTGTAATAATGAAATGTTTCTTCTTTTTCGCTTTGATTATCTACAACCAGGATTTCATAGGGGTGATAGGTGGTGTTTTGTACGATGCTTTCTATGCAGGGTTTTAGATATTTTATGTTGTCTTTGGTGGGGATAATAATGCTTACAAGAGGGGTTTGGGCGAGCAAGTGTTGAATCCTGTGATAAGTGGGAGCTTGTTTCAAGGGAAGGACTTTGGCAGAAAGCTTGTTTCTTTGAATATAGCTTTCAATCACTTTGAGGCTGGATTTTTGAGTATAGGCTTTCTCTTTGATGCCGCCAGCAATGGAGCCTTTTAAAATGCGCCAATGATAAAGCACACGAGGAATATGAACAATCTCTTCTTCTTTAAGGTTTTCAGTAAATCGCAAGGCAAAGTCGTGATCTTGGGAGCCTTCAAACCCTTCCCTAAAGCCTTTTAGGTCTTTGGCCTTTTGGGTGTGGTACACATCCAAGTGAGTGACATAGTTTTGTCCTAAGAGGAGCTCAAAGTTAAAATCAGGTTTGAAGTAAGGGTCAAAACGGATCCCGCGGGAGTTAATATAATCATGGTCAGAGTAAAGGAAAAGGGCATTTGGATAAAAAAGAAGGTAATTGACCACAGTTTCAATGGCTGTGGGGTGAAGTTCGTCATCATGATCTAGGCGGGCAAAATAGCTGCCAGAGCACATGTTGAGAGCTTGGTTGCTGGCTTTGGAAATATTAAGGTTCTTTTGATTGAAGTGAACTTTAACTCGAGAATCTTCTCTAGCCACTTTTTTTAAATATTGAGGAATCCGAGGGTCAGAAGAAGCATCATCCACAATGCAAAGCTCCCAATGAGGATAGGTCTGATTCAAAACCGACTGAATAGCTTTTTTTAAAAACTTCAGTGGAGGATTATAGACTGGTAGAATAATGGAGATTTTGTGGTAACACGTGATAGCTTCTGGAGGTAAAGGTTTAAAATCTCTAAAGGCAAATTTTTTTTCAAAATCGAGTTTTTTTTTATAGCTTACCCGGATTTTGCTCATAAAAATCAGGCGGGATCGGATCAGGTTTGTGGCGGCAACAAGGCCATGTTCTTTGTAAAGGCGGTACAGATTGAGGATTTTTTTCAGGTTTAAAATGGGGTTAAAAAGAAAGCTTTTAAAAAGGTATAAAAGAGCCCTTAAATAGGAGAAGATTTTAGAAGACAGGTGCATGGGGTTGGTTATCTATTACAAGAATAAGAACATCAAGCAGAGAAACAATGCGTTGCTTCAAGTGAAGAAGAGTGTTATAGAGGTATACTTATTAACTAGTGGTTTTTGAAATAGGACTGGTTATTTTTAAACGGGAAAAAGGCTTATGATAAGGGGTAAGAGTTTAAAGTTTTCCTTGGATCGATGGCCTAAAAAGAGCCCGCCTCTTTCTGAGGCTCAAGAAAGAGCGCGTGAAGGGTGGATGAAGTATTGGCATGAGGTTTTGCCCAATCGTTTTGGTGTGATCGAACAGTTTAATCATGGTTTTCCGGCTCAAATGCATTTAAAAAATAGCAGAAATCAGAAGGTTCGCACTTTGGAAGTAGGAGCTGGCTTGGGGGAGCATGTTTCCTGGGAAAATTTGAAAAATCAAGAGTATTATCTTTTTGAGTATAGGAAAGATTGGTGTGATTTTTTACGTCAAAAATATCCTCATCTGAACGTGGTTCATGGAGATATTCAAAAAAAAACCCCTTTTGAAGATCACTTTTTTGACCGAATCATTGCTATACATGTTTTAGAGCACCTTCCTGATTTGCCGAGGGCTTTAGATGAAGTTGCTCGTATCCTTCGGCCTGAAGGCGTTTTAGATATTGTGCTGCCCTGTGAAGGCGGGTGGGCCTACGAATTAGCAAGAAAGCTCTCCTCTGAGAGGATGTTTAAGAAAAAGTTTAAAATGGAATATAGGCCGATTATCAAAAGTGAACATGTTAATACATTGCCTGAAATTTTATTTGCTCTCAGGGAAAAGGGTTGGCAAGTTGAAAGATCAAAGTACTTCCCTTTAAAAATTCCTCTCTGGAGTTTCAATTTATGTTTAGGGGGGCGGTTGAAAAGAAATAAGGGGTGATTATTCCTCTTTGATTTTAGGTTTTTGGTTGTAACGTGGAGTTTAAGATTCTAAATGAACTGAACACCAAAAGTACTTTTTTAGTAAAAAGCTGGGTAAAGATTGTTTTGGCTTCTTTGCTTTTTACTTTTATCTTTTG
>RFKI01000223.1 GCA_003694355.1 Bdellovibrio sp. | reverse complement strand
GCTTTAAGTGAGCTCCTTTACTATCTCTGTCACTCTTTCCAAAAATAAAGACATTCAAGTTTTATGGTTTAAAGATAACCAGCTTTTACCTTTATCAAACACCACAACTCTTCAAATCTCTAATGTTATACCTCAAGATTCAGGTATTTATTATATGGAAGCCACTTCTTCTCAAGGAGAAACTATCCAAAGCCGCCCTATAGAAGTCATCGTCAACTCCAATACCACACCCTTAAGCCCTCCGTCTATTACAGCAGAGCCTCAATCTTAAACAGTATATGAAGGTTATCCGTTCACTTTAAGTGTCATCGCTTCTGGATCTAACTTGAGATATCAATGGTTTAAAAATGGACCAAATGGATTTCAACCTCTACCTTCTTTTACAGCACCCTCTATGACTATCAACCCAGCCGCTCTTTCTGATGCTGGAGAATATCAAGTTGTCATTTCAAATGATGCTGGCAAAGTATCTAGCCAAGTAGCTCTTATTCGAGTTAAGCCTCCTCAAATGCAAATATCCTGCAAAGGACAAATCACCTTCCCTCCAAGAGATGACACGATTGTTCACTTCTCAACTTATCCCACTATAGAAGCCTTTGCCACTTATAATGGACTCTCACAGCAGTATACTCTCTCCATAAAAACGTATTACAAAGATATTCAATCAGATGGATCAATATGTCAAAAGTTTGCCACTGGAAACTCAAAAGCTGTCGCAAAATGTTTTGGATTTTATTTTTATACCTACAACTATAATGCTATTGCAAAAGTTGACAAAGATGGGTTAAAGGCTTGTATTTCTGACTCTAATAACTTGTCAGAAAATTCCTTACAAAACTGCATCACCTGTTTAGCCCATTGGCCTTATTAGAAAAAGTCTTTATAGACAAACCCATAAAAGAAAAATAAAATTTCACTTATGAAAAAAATCTTCTTTATTCTCTTTATCTTGTATGCTTTTCCTGTTTCTGCAGCCAAAATATTAACAACAAATCCCCTTGAAATCACCGATATCAATCTCTCCAAAGACCCTTACATTGACTCTCAATATCATTTGTTGCTTCAACTTTCTTTAGCCTCCCATCACCATGCCTATCTGGATCAATTTAAGGTGACTATTTCACAAGCGAAAGTGTTAGACTTTAAAGTTTCACCTATTGTTAATTTTTATGACAAAATTTCCAAAAAATATAAAAAGGGGCTTCCTGCAGGAAAGGGACTTCTAAAAGTCACCTTTCAGTCTCTTCATCCTGAACCTTTAAAAAAGATTAATTTCCAATTAAGATACCAAGCTTGTACAGAAAAATACTGTCTCTTGCCCATCACTCTGACCAAGGAAGCTCGTGTAGGCACATCCACTGCAGCCATAAACAAAAAACCTCAAAGTTTTTCTGATATTTTCAAAAACCCAAGCCTCATCAATCATTTTTTGAAAAATAACTTGTTGCTAGCTTTTCTTATTGTTTTTATTGCTGGTTTTCTCACAAGCCTTACTCCCTGCATTTACCCCATGATCCCCATCACATTAACTGTACTAGGAGCAAAAACTCCAAATCCTCTAAAAGGTTTCCTGCTTGCTTGTTCCTATGTTCTAGGAATTGCTATCACCTTCTTGGACTTGTCGCTGCTTCTACAGGACAAATTTTTGGGGCCTTTATGGGAAACCCTGTTTTTATAGGTTTTTTATTTGTCGTCTTTTTTCTAATGGGCCTTAGCCTCTTAGGTCTCTTTGAAGTCCAAGTCCCCTCCAAAGTCAGTCATACTCTGGGACGCTACAAACCAAGCCAAAGCTTTTTAGGTGCTTTTACATCAGGTATCTTATCAGGTGTCGTAGCAAGCCCTTGTGTGGGCCCTATCCTTGTTAGTCTTTTGGCTTTTGTCAGCTCCACTCGAAATATCACCCTGGGCCTTTCTCTTCTCTTTACTTTTGCCTTAGGAATGGGACAAATCTTTATCCTTTTAGGAACCTTTAGCCAACTCTTACAAAAGCTACCCAAGTCAGGAAACTGGATGACCGGCCTTAAATGGCTCTTGGGTCTCTCTCTTTTTATACTGGCATTCTATTTTCTGGAGCCCCTTACTTCACACACGTTATTTTATCTCATTCTTTCAGCCAGTTTATTGACTCTATTTCTCCTTTACCTCAAAAGACCTCAAAAGTGGCCTTTTCTCAAAAAAAAAGCAACTCTTTTAAATTCTCTTCTTCTTATCTTAGCTCTTTTTAGCTCAGTTTATGCCTTCCTTCCTTTCTGGTCTACAAATCTCAATACACCACCTGATTTCCCTCATTGGCAGCCTTTTTCTGAGCAGACTATTTTAAATAACAAAAAACCTATCATCGTGGATGTCAGTGCAGACTGGTGCGCTGAATGTAAAGAGCTTGAAAAGACTTTTTCTGCCCCTTCGATTCGAGACATAGGGTCTCAATTTACATGGCTAAAATTTGATGCCACAAAAGACAGCCCTCAACTTCAAAAGCTTAAGGAAAAATATCAAATCAGAGGCCTCCCTTTTGTGATGTTCTTCAACCAAAAAGGCCAATGGCTTCAAGAGCAAACTCTAACAGGCTTTGAATCCCCAGTTGAATTTAAAAAACGCTTGGAAAGGGTCCTCCAACAAAATTAAAACCCTCCAGCCATAAGAAGTTTTTCTTGAGAAGAGGCCTCCTCCATAGCTGACTGCACATTCAATACAGATCCGTTCTGCACCTGGCCTTTAAGAGACTCTAATCTATCTGCAGATTTCAACAGAATATCCTTCGCCTCTAAGGGTGATAAATGAGGATAATATGAGAGTAACTTGGCAATAGCACCACTGATAATGGGAGTTGCCATGGACGTCCCTGACATGGAAATAAACTGAAGCCCTCTTGCATTTTGATAATAGGTGGATCGAATTTTTAAACCTTTTTTAAGATCTCCTCCATAAGTGGCAATTTGAACCAAATGAGAACTAAAATTAGAATATGATGTCAAGCGTGTTGCAGAAGAGTGTAAAGCCGCCACAGTTAACAAATTCTCCATCCTCAAAGAAGCTGGATAAAGTGGAGACTTTTCAATGTCCACACCCACTCCCATTGAGTTGCCATTTCCTGCTGCCACCACAACCACAACACCCTTCTCCCTTGCATACTCAATGGCCTTTTCCAGTAAAGGGGCTGTGGAACGATTAGTTGTTGCTAGAGACATGTTAATAATCTTCGCACCCGTATCCACTGCATAATAAATCCCGGCAGCAAAACTCCCTTCATCTCCCCCTCCCCACTCATTAAGAACTTTAACAGGAAGCACCCGTGCATTCTCTGACATTCCAAAGCCAGATCCTGCAATCAGTCCACTTACATGTGTTCCATGACCAGCATCATCAAAGGGGTAGTTGTCACCATTTTCAAAATCGTATCCAATACTGTCATCTATAAAACCATTTCCATCATCATCGATGCCATTCCCAGGAATATCCCCTGTTTGAGCTATTCTTGCTCTTAAAAAAGGGTGATTGTAATGAACTCCCGTATCTAAAACAGCCACAACAGGAGATGAGGTCGGCGTTCGAGACCAATGAAGTGGGTTTTTTACAGAAAGTAAGTGCCAAAAGTTTCTCTCTATAAAATCCCTTTTAAAATCCTTAAAGGACGAAGCTCCTTGAGGGCCTTCATATTCAGGATTTGATGTCACTGTAAAAGTTTGCCCTAAAAAACCACATAAATGGCTTTTGGTTGTCACCCAAATCGATAACTCATAAGTTCCCATATTATCCAAAGTAAAAGAAACCTTCTTCCCACTGTAAATATCCCTAGAAATCTGGGATGTTTTAGGGATCTCTACAAATCCCCATTTAATATCTTGGATTTGACTCTCTGGTAAAGGCTTCACATCCCCTGTTACAATTTGATTAATCTCTATAGTCACCCTCTGTCCTAAACGAAACTGAGGCAAAGAAAAGGTTCCTACTTTTTTTTGAGTGATTTGGCCATCGCCTGTATAAAAGCTGATACTTCCAGACATTTCATAATCCATAGCACGACAACCTAAAGACGAATCAGATGATGGCGGGTTTGACTTTGACTGAGCTCTTGGAACTTTAGACCTGATAAACTGATTGGGATAAATCTCTGCATTCTTAAAAAAAGCCCTTATAGCTCTTACTGAAGCTCCATAAATTTCATACATCTTATGTTGTACACTCAAAACACGAATCGAACTTTTAGGATATTCTTCTAAAAACTTTTCCAGATCCCAGTCATCTATCCCTTTCACCACAATCCCCAGCTCTTGGGAAACCTGTGGAGCCCGTGTTCGCACTCGAGTTCTCTCTGGCAAACGATCCGTGCAAGAAATAAGAACCATTGATAGTAATAAAAGGAATCCCCCTCTTTTAAACATGTCCCCTCCCCCCGAAAGTGACCCCCTCATCCTCTGTAAAAAGATAGAAAAAAACAATATAATTTTTTTAAGAAGAAATATAAAAGTTTCTTATTTCCCCAGGAAAATGACTCTGGATTGAAATTTAACCCCTAAATGTGTGGAGTCTTCTAAAGATTCCTGTATTCTTTTCAAAAGCAAAACAGGAATGATAAGAAAATTTTCCACTTTTCTTTACACAAGCAGATGT
>RFKI01000026.1 GCA_003694355.1 Bdellovibrio sp. | reverse complement strand
TTTTTTTGATTTGAAAAGAAGTGGCATTAAAAGCAAATTGTCGCCATTGTATAAACTGAACCACTAATATAAGCAAAACAAACCCTAATAGAACAATAAAAACAACTCTAAGCCAACTTGCCTCTTTACTGTTCACACCGCTACCCCTCAGGACTTTTGTCCGTGGAATTCTTTTTGCAACTTATGTCCGTAAAATGTCTCTCATTTTTTATAAAACAGCAAGGAGCATATCAAAATGGATTCTCAAAAAAATACATCCCATAAAGATACTTCTCTTAAGCATTTACAATTTATAGAAAATCAAAATAACTGTGCTCTCTGCGGAAGTGTTCTGGAAATTCATGTGGAAAGCCTTTTGGAAGATAGCACTATTAAAGAAGAAGCTTACTGCCCACACTGCCAATTGAAAACTCGCGTCAAGCATCATAAATGTCATTAAACCTATGATCCCGTCATTTATTTGACTCTTAAAGAAATAAATACTCCTTGATTTTTTACATAAAAACAAAGACGCCTTGACTTCTAATGGAGTCTCCTCATAATTTACAGTAGGGATTTTGTACGCTCTTATTAAAAATGTTTTTAAGAAAGGAGGTGCCCATGCCAGCAACATTTCAGTTTGAAGGCTTTGAGCCCTCTCCAGAATTAAAAACATTTGCCAAAGAAGTTCTTTGGAGAGCGGAAAATAGAGCCCCTAGCCAATCGTCTGTTCGGGCCAAACTCATTAAAACAGGTTCAGGGTTTATTGCTAAAATGAAGTTTGCCTCTCCTGTGGGGCATTTTTCAGCTGAAACCCAAAAAGAAAACCCTAAAGAAGCCTTAAATCATCTCTATAAAAAAATAAAAGCTAAATTCCAGGATTGGAAAAAATCCAGAGTCCTTAATTTTATTGAGCTTCAATGAAAGAAGAATTTAAAGATTTAACTTTGGATTTAGGTAAAACCTTTAAGTGGAAACATAGAAAAACAAATAAAGCAACAAGATGAGAAAAGGGGCCTACCAACAAAGCTTGGCGAAGGCCCCATTCATCCGTTAAAACTCCTACACTAAAATGCATTGCTACAACAAATAAAGCACTCACAGCAAACGAAAGAGATACCCCTTTGGCTGCCCAAAAAGAAGAGAAGTTTTCAGAAATGTACTCCATGGCAATAGCCATTAAAGGAGCCAAGAAAAAACCCGTAATAGAAAGAAACACAGGATGAATAAAAAGCCCTAAAAACATTGTTATGGACGATAAAATCAACCCTGCAGTTATTAGCTTTGCATTTGAAAACTTTTGCCAAGAAAAAAAAGTAAAGAGGAGTCGCCCAACAAACAATAAAAGAAAAAAAGCGGACAAGTAAAAAGGAGCTTCTGTTGCTGAGAGATGATAATCTCTCCTTAAATAAAGCACCATCCGTGAAGTCAAAATAAGCTCGCCAATTAAATAAAAAGAAACAAATAAGGAATAAAGATAAAGAACTTTTGTCTGATCAGGTTCACTATCTGGTTTAGATAAATGTTCAGCAGATTTAACATTAGAACTTTTTGATTTTTTTATCAAAAAACTTCCAGCCAAAACCAAAGAACCGACTCCTCCAACAGTTGCAAACCCCCAACGCCACCCTCCTCCTAAAAAGAAGACAAGACTGCTCACTGTCGGAGCCAAAAGTGATGCCAAAGAATACATGCTGTGAAGCCCGGCAAAAATTCTCCTTCTTAAGGAAGATTTCACCCCTTCCTGAATCAGAACATGGGAAGACACTGAGGTTACTCCCAGTCCTAACCCAAAAATAGCACAAAACAAATAGAGCCATAAAGTAGAAAAAGATAAGGCCAATCCACAAAACCCAAAACTTAAAAAAATCACACCTAATCGAAGAGCCCCTAAACTTCCCATAATCTGGATAATATTTTGAGCCCAACGACTGCCAACAAAAGCAAAAAATGACGGAATAGCAAAAATAAGAGAAGCCAAAGTATCACTTAACTGAAAGCTTTCAATAATTTCAGCAAAGAAAGGACCGCGAAGATTATCTGAAAACCCCAACACAAAAAGACCAGCATAGGCCAGCCAAACATAAGACCAAAGAACATTCGACATTAGTTTATCTCTCTTTTCATTTTGTTTATGCTATAAAGTTCGAGACCAAAATTTTTCAAAACTCTGAGACACTCCTTTTTGAATAGCCTCAGACACTTTCTCTAAAACTTTCTTTTTATGAATAAGCTGAACTTTATAAATATCGGCTTCATTTCTTTTTTGAAATAAGTATTCTTGACTGGTTACAAGCTCATCCACAAGAGCTAAGTCTTTAGCTCTTGCTGCAAACCAATATTCTCCTGTTGCTATTTTTTCCACTTCGACCTGCGGACGATTGTTTTTCACAAACTCTTTAAACAGGGCATGGGTATCTTCTATTTGCTCTCGAAACTTTTTCTCACCCTCTGGAGTGATTTCTCCAAAAAGACTCACTGTTCTTTTAAACTCCCCAGCCGTAACTTCCTTGTAATCCACATCATGCTTTTTTAAAAACCGATGAAAGTTAGGAACTTGAGCTAAAACACCAACAGAACCTAAAATCGCAAAAGGAGCCGCACAAACCTTATCTGCCACACAAGCCATCATATACCCACCACTGGCAGCCACCTTGTCTACACAAACCGTCAAGGTGATTCCATGCTCTTTGATCCTCAACAACTGAGCTGCAGCCAATCCATAGCCATGAACCACCCCTCCAGGACTTTCCAAGCACAAAACCACCTCATCGCCTCGGTTAGCCGCCGTTAAGATGGCTGTAACCTCTTCTCCCAACGATTCCACAGAAGAAGCCTTAATATCTCCTTTGAATTCTAGTACATAAATTTTTTTCTTAATAGATGTCTTTTTTTTCTGGTCTTTAAGAGACTTTTTTTCCTTCTTTAAGAAATGCTTTAAGTCTTTTTTACTTAATATAAAACTCTTAAGACTTTTGGCAAAAGACTGATATTTTTTATTCAGGTTTTCAATTTTCAAATGCCCCTCTTGGCGCCCCTTCATAGCCATAGAAGCTATAAAACCTAAAACCACCATAATGGAAGCAACTATAACCAAAGTCTTTCCGGCAAATAATAGAAGTTCACTTAAATATTCCACAGCCCTCTCCTTACTTTTGTCGAGATCCTTTGTTCTTTACCCTATCAAACAGAAAATAACTACCTTTTACTCCGACAATAATAGAAGATATACAATGAAGCGTTGAGGTTCACAATGAAAAGGTGTGTTTTTTTTGCATTCTTAGTCTCACTCAATCTCTCAGCAGCTCAGTTTCCAACAATCCCCCCAAAAATCATCCAGGATATAAAAGCAAGATATGAGGACTTTTTTGTTCACCAGCTCTATAAAAAACGCCGACAAGAAGCTCGTCTCTTAGCAGCAAAAGCCTATAAAAAAAGAAAACTAGAACGCCTGAGAAAAAAAGAGCTGGCAAGAAAGGAATATGTTCTGCTCAAGAGGAAATCCTCTAAAAAGAAAGATCAAGCCCGTTTAAAAAAGATTTATCTTCAAAAAAAAACACAAAGACAAAAGCAGAGGGAGCTCTACAGAAAGCAATTTGCCTGGCAGAAAAAACAAATTCTTAAAATAAAAGAAAAGTATGAAAAGCTCATTGAAAAACAGGAATTTGGCCTTTAATTTTCTTTAATCAAATCCTTCCACTCTAGCCCTGAAATTTCTCGAATTCCCTTAAAAACATGCCACATAATAAAAGCCAAAAAAAACATCAAAGGCAAAGCTATAACTAAAAAGCTAAGCCATGTCATTTTAGCAATTTGCTCATTTAAAATTGAGCTTTGCTCCAAAGAACTCAGGGAAGGATCTATATTTTGAAAAATATAAGAGGCCAATAAATAATTAAGTAAACTGCTTAAAAAAAAGGAAAATGCCAGAAGCTGAGTGGATTTTTTCAAATGTTTGAGAAATGCGGCTTCTTTTTGTTGGGTTTTCAAGGTTGAAAGCAAGAGATCCCCTCGGAAAACAGGATTTTCAAACAGGAAAAAACTCATTAAAGGCCTGGACGTAAAGGAAGACCATAAGACCCCTAGCCCAATAATTAAAGGAAAAGCTGCCTCCTTAATAGCAAACCATTGTCCCTGAAGCTTTAGTAAAGCCAACCCTCCTGTAAACAAAACATTGACCACCCCTAAAATGGATAGAATGTTCTTTTTTTTTCTAGAAAGATAATCATAAATCCCGTAGGCAACAGGAAAAAACAGAGCCGCCAACAAAGCAATCAGAGGCCCATTTTCACCAAAACGTTTTGTCACCTGGTTTAAAATAATAACAGGTAAAATAATATTAAATAAAAGATTATAAAC
>RFKI01000222.1 GCA_003694355.1 Bdellovibrio sp. | reverse complement strand
GCCCCAAGACATAGGTCTAAAGAAAAACTTTTAGCACTTATTAGAAAAACTTATTAGCTTTGACAAAAAACAGGGTGTGCACCAAAGACAAGGTGGGCTTTAACTCTGATGGTGGAGTGAGAATATGAAGCGCGTAAGGGCTAAATAGCAAAAGATGATCATTGGGGAGAACAGAAAGAATTTTTTTGTGATAAGTGATTTTATCTTCTTCTTTGAGAGGCTGTGAGAAGATCACAGAAAGAAGAGTTTGTGCGGGAGACTCTAGAGGCTTAGGGGCAGAAACAATAAAAGACCCTTCAGGATGAGATAAAAGAGTTTTGCAAGAGGGATCTTGGGGGGGGGAGCTTGTTTCAAAGACATTTTCTAGAAGGGTGAGAGCTAAGGGTTTGGGGGATTTAAAAAGAGGATGTTGAAATAGTTTTTCTGCAGGAACAATGAGGGTCCCTTGCCGTGGGGTCGATATCGACCTATTAGAAAAAGGCTTTATATATAAGGAGGCCTTGTGTTTTTGAGCCAGTTTAACCCCTTTGTGGTGAAGAATTTTGGCTCCCCAAAAGCACATTTTCTCTAAAACTTCAAAGGACAATTGAGAGTAATATGTGGTGGGCATCTCCCAGCGAGGGTCTAATGAACCAATGCCTTGAGTGTCTTTAAAAATCTCGCAGGGGCAGTGGTAGTGGCAGGCTATGGCAATGGCGGTGGTGTCAGACCCTCCGCGCCCCAGTGTGGTGATCTCTTTAGTGTGAGGATTGACGCCTTGAAAACCAGCAAGGATGACAATTTTTTCTTCTTGCAAGGCCTGGTCTATACGTAAGGGCCGTGTTGCAATGATTTGAGCATCATTATGGGTTCCATCTGTTAAAATACCAGCCTGGCTTCCTGTAAGGCTGATGGCTGGGCATTGTAATTCATTAAGGGCCATGCTTAACAAGGCCATGGAAACACGTTCTCCTACAGAGAGAAGCATATCAAGCTCTCTGGGAGGAGGGGTTGAGGCCACTTCGTGAGCTAAGCGCAAAAGTTCGTCGGTGGTTTCTCCCATGGCACTAACCACCACAATGGGCAGAAGCCTCCTTTCTTTATAGTCTTCAGAAATTTTTTGGGCCACTTTTAAAATGTCTTTTGGGGAATGGAGACAACTGCTTCCATATTTTTGAACAATAAGTTTTCGTTTCATGGAATATCCCGGGTCTTTGATGTTCCTATGTTTGAGGGAAGAGGTTGTCAATGGAAGAAAAGTGAGTTTTATATAAAAAGTTTTAATAAAAGAGGGTGTCTTGAAGAAGAATTCAAAAAAAGTTGATATTCTTGCCTTGCATGGCTTTTGGGGAAGAGGGAGTCAGTGGAAGAATCTGTTGTCTTCGTTTTCCTTTTGGGCGCCTGATTTATTCACTTTTGATAGTCCTTGGGGGCCTCAGAGATTTCAAAATATGAAGGACTGGGCAAAAAGTTGGAATCAGTGGGTGCGTCAGGAAGTGGGAGTGGGCGTGGAGCTTTGGGGGTACTCTTTAGGTGGACGTTTGGCCTTGCATGCTTTTTTGTTGGAGCCCGAGCTTTATCGCAGTTTAGTGCTTTTATCCGCTCATCCAGGGGGAGAACTGGACGTTCAAGCGCGAAAATCTTGGGATGAAAAATGGTCTCAAGATTTTTTACAAATCTCTTGGGAGGAGCTTTTTCAAAAGTGGAATGGGCAGAACCTTTTTAAGCATGACTCACTTCCGCCTCGTTTTTTTGAGGGAATGAGCCGTGAAGCTCTGTCTCAAGCTTTTTTAAAATGGTCTCCAAGAAACCATAGTTTTTCTTTGGAGGACTTAAAAACGTTTCGGAATCGTATTTTCTGGGTTTGTGGGGGTAAAGATTTTAAGTATAAGTCGCTTTATCAAAGGTTAAGGGCTCAGGGGAGAGTGCAAAATCTGTGTGAAGTTCCTACTTGTGGCCATCGTCTGATTCAAGCTCAACCTCAAGATTTTTGGGCGGCTTTTGAGGTTTGCAGACTCGAGCATTGTTCAGTAAAGTGAGAGGAACAAAGGGGAGTTTGAAAATGTCATTGGAAACTGAATTTGCTGAAATAAAGGGTCAATTGCAATCCTATGAAGACAAGGTCAAAGAGTTGCGGAGGTATCTTTGACCTGGACAAAAAAGAAAAGCGTCTGAAAGAACTGGATGTGGAGGCTCAAAATCCAGATGTGTGGCAAAATCATAAAGAGATGCAGAGGATTAATCAGGAAAAAATTTCTTTAGAAAAAATCATAAATGACTGGAAGAGCTTATATCAGAAAGTCTCAGATGCCTTGGTCCTTTTGGAGATGGCTCGCGAAGAAAATGATGAGGGTTCTTTTTCAGAGATAAAAACAGAGTTGGAAGCCATTAAAAAATCCTTTGGGAGCTTGGAGCTTAAATGTTTCTTGAAAGATGAAAGTGACATTAAAAACAGTTACCTTTCCATTAATGCGGGCGCTGGAGGAACTGAAGCTTGTGATTGGGCAAATATGTTACTTCGTATGTATTTGCGCTATGCTGAAAAACAGGGATATAAAACAGAAATTCTGTCACTGACTGAAGGGGAAGAAGCAGGTATCAAGTCAGTGACTCTTCTTGTGGAAGGTCCCTATGCTTACGGACATCTTAAGGCTGAAGTGGGTGTTCATCGGTTGGTGCGTATTAGTCCTTTTGATGCCAATGCTCGTCGACACACTAGCTTTGCTTCCGTGAGTGCTTGGCCAGAAGTGGATGAAACAGTTCACATAGAAATTAAAGATGAGGATTTAAGAATAGATACTTATCGTGCCAGTGGGGCAGGTGGACAGCATGTGAATCGTACAGACTCAGCTGTAAGAATCACTCACCTTCCCACAGGGATTGTGGTTCAATGTCAGAGTGAACGTAGTCAACACTCCAATAAAGATAAAGCTTTTAAGATGTTAAGGGCCGCTCTTTATGAGCGAGAAATGGAGCGACGTCGAGAAGAAAAGGCAAAGGCCAATGCTCAAAAAAAAGCCATTGAATGGGGGAGCCAGATTCGTTCCTATGTGTTGCAACCTTATCAGTTGGTTAAGGACTTAAGAACAGGGATTGAGTCAGGAGATCCCCAAAAGGTATTGGATGGGGATCTTTCGGATTTTATAGAGGGCTACCTTAAGTTGCAGGCCCAGGAGTCTTCTTGATGTTTCGTTGGTGGGTGGCCTGGCGGTTTTTGGTTTCCGAGCATAAAAACAATTTCTTAACAACTTTCCTGGCCATTGTGGGCATGGCTTTGGGAGTGGCCTCTTTAGTTGTGGCCATGGCTGTGGTGAGTGGTTATGAGGGAACCTTGAAAAAATCAGTGATAGATATTTTTGGGCACTTGATTGTGGTGAAAAGTGGTCCGCCCATACAAGACTTTGAGGCTTTTGAGGAAAAAATCAGGGATAAGGTTCCTGGGGTTCAGGGAATAACCCCTTTTCTCTATATGGAAGCCATTCTGGCTCATCACAAAAAGCTGACAGGGGTGGTGGTGCAAGGAGTGGATCCTTCTTCAGTGGGAAAAGTTTTAAATCTTCACAAGCATTTGGTTCAGGGTGATTTTCAATGGGGAGTGCAAAATGGCATTCCTGTGGCTTTTGTGGGGAAGGGACTTCAGAAGAAATATCAGTTGAAACTGGGAGATGTGTTTCGAGTGGTGATTCCGTCCAGTGATCCTTACAATGTGGAAAAACTTCGACCGCGAGTTCAAGTGTTTCGGGTGGGAGGGGTTTTAAATTTTGGGCGTCATGATTTTGATTCTCGAACCCTTGTTACGAATTTGTTCACTGTGCAGAAAATGGCCCAGATGAAAGGGCGTTTTGTGGGGGTGCGCATTAAATTTGAAGATGAAAGGATTGTCCGTAAGGCCGCTTTTCTGATTGAAGACCTATTGGGGCCTTCTTATTGGACAAAGAGTTGGAAGCAGGTCAATCGCAATTTATTTGAAGCCGTTAAGTATGAGAAGGTGGTGATTTTCCTTGTGGTGTTGATTATTGTGATTGCGGCCAGTTTCAATATTTCTAATGCGCTTTTGGTCAGTGTTCTGAGAAAATATAGAGATATTGGAGTGTTAAAATCCTTTGGAGGGAGTGACCGTTTTATTTTAGGGATTTTTGCCCGACAGGGGCTATTGGTGGGAGGACTTGGCGCCATAATGGGCGTGGTTTTGGGGCTATTAGCCTGTTGGGGCTTTTTGTGGGCCCAACAGATTTGGCCTTTAATTCCTGGTGAAGTTTATAAAATTGATCATATCTCCGTGGAAATAAGGATGTTAGATTTGAGTCTGATTTTAGGAGTGTCTTTACTCATATGTTTTTTGTCTGTTTTGGCCCCAGCTCGTCGAGGGGCTCGTTTGCTAGCTGTTGAGGGTCTGCGTTATGAATGAGAGAAAAGTGATTTTAAAAGCTTGTGGGATCACCAAAGAGTTTGTCCATGGAAAAAGGCGCCTGGAAATATTAAGAGGACTGGATTTAACTCTTTATAAAGGGGATGCCCTTTGTATTTTAGGTCCTTCGGGAGCTGGGAAAAGTACTTTCTTGCATATTCTAGGAGGGCTGGATGCTCCCACCGTGGGGCATGTGGAGTTTTATGGGGAAAACTTAAGTCATAAAGCCTCTGATGAATTAGCTTTATTTCGTAACAGGAAAGTGGGTTTTGTGTTTCAGTCTCATTATCTTTTAAGTGAGTTTACGGCTCTTGAAAATGTGATGATACCAGCTCGCATTGGAGGAGTGAGTGCGGCGAAAGCCCGTGTGCGGGCTGAAAGGTTACTTAGTTATCTCGGGCTTAATCATCGTAAAACCCATTACCCTTCGGAGTTAAGTGGGGGGGAGCAGCAAAGAGTGGCTGTGGCTCGAGCTCTGATTATGGAGCCTGAGCTCTTGTTGGCCGATGAGCCCACGGGGAACCTGGATTCTGAAAATACACAAAAAATTCAGGATCTTTTTTTTCAGCTTCAAAAGGAAATGGATTTAACGTTGCTTGTGGTCACCCATGATGAAGGGTTTGCAAGGCGCTTTCCTCGAAGGAAAGTCATGCAGGATGGGCGCTGGGTGAATAAGCTATAAAAAGCTTCTATGCGTCAATCTGACTTGCTTTGACTTCTGGAATATTCTTCGTTAGTCTTTATCCTTTATGTGTTATAAGTATTTAAAACCATTAAAGAAAATTTATTTTCTGGGGGGGTGGATGGCCTCTCTTGTGGTTTTTGTTTTCTTTCCTTTTCAGTCTGCCGGAGCCGAAGATTTTTCTTCCCCTAAGTCCTCTCTTTCTCGATCTCCCAGTGCTTTAAAGGTGACCCAGATTTTGATTCGGGGAAATAAAAAAATTGAAAAAGCAGCACTTGAAAAACGTTTAAGTACCAAGGTAGGAGAGCCTTTTAGCTTGGATAAGGTTAAAAAAGATGTTCGCTCTCTTTTTGATATGGGATACTTTTATGACATCCAGGTGGATAAGAAAGCAACTGCAAAGGGGGTACAGCTTACTTACACTGTTGTGGAAAAGCCTTCCATTGTATCCGTAGAGTATAAGGGTAATGATGAACTGGATGATGATGAATTGGCGGAAGCCTCTGAAATAAAAGCCTATGAGATTTTGAATATTGCTCGAGTCCAAAAAGCTGTGGACAAAATGAGAAAGCTCTATGAAGAAAAGGGCTTTTTTCTGGCTCAGATAAAACCTGAGATCAAACCTGTAAAAGATGGCGTTAAACTGGTTTTCCGCATTCAGGAAAATGATAAGGTGGTTGTTAAAAAAATACGGTTTATTGGGAACCGTCTTCTGGGGGACACCTTTTTAAAAACCTATATGGAGACCAAGGAAGGTGGTTTTTTCAGTTTTATTTCAGATTCCGGTTCTTATAAACAAGACACTTTTGATCGAGATGTGCAGCGTTTGCAGTATATTTATTTTAATGAGGGTTTTGTTCAGGCCAAGATTGATCGTCCGCAGGTGTATGTGACCCCAGACAAAAAGGGCATTTTTATTACCATTCGTATTGAAGAGGGAAGTCGTTTTAATATTGGGCAGATTCATTTTACAGGGGACCTTCTTTTTCCAGAGGAAGAACTAAGGGAAGTGATTCAAATTAGAGAGGGAGAGCGTTTTTCTTATGAAAAACTGCAAAAGGACTTGCGGGCTTTACAAGCCAAATATGGGGATTTGGGGTATGCCTTTACCAATGTGATTCCTCGCAATCAGGTGAACGCCAAAGAGAAGACAGTTGATATTATCTATGACATCGACAAAGGAGAGAAGGTCTATATTGGAAAGATTAATATCGTTGGCAATACGCAAACACGAGATAAGGTGATTCGTCGGGAACTGCGTATTTATGAGGGAGAACTGTATAATGAAACAAGGAAGAGAGAGTCGGAGGCCAATGTTAGACGGCTGGGCTTTTTTGATCAGGTGAGTTTTAATACAAAAACCACTGTGGATCGCCCGGATATTATGGATATTGATATTGTGGTGAAGGAACGCCCAACAGGCACCATTCAATTGGCTGCGGGGTATGGAAGCTATCAGGGTTTTACCATCAGTGGTCAAGTGAGCCAGCCTAATTTTCTAGGGCGAGGACAAAGACTGTCGGCATCTCTTGATATATCCAACAAAAACAAGAACTATAGTTTAAGTTTTACGGATCCTTATTTTCGGGACACTTTGTGGTCTGTGGGCTTTAGTCTTTTTCAAAGAGATCGTATTTTGCCAGAGTACAAAGAGTTTAAAAAGGGAGCTTCTGTTCAACTGGGTTATCCTTTAGCCCCTTATCTAAGAGGGTATTTAAGCTATAGTCTGGATGAAGCAGATATCACTTTAGATCCTGATACAGGGGATCCTGATGTGTTTCCTGAAGAAACCGTAGATGGGGTAACAAGTGCTTTAACGGCCAGCTTAATCTATGATCGTAGAAACGACCGGCTTATTCCAACCGATGGCATTTATTCAAGTTTGAGTTTGGAATATGCTGGTTTGGGTGGCGACATTTCCTATACCAAAGCGCTTGCTTCCTTTCGGTATTATCGAAAAATTTTTTGGGACCTTGTTTGGAGAAATAATATTAATTATGGTGTGATTTCTCCTAATAAGTCGGGAGAAGAGTTGCCATTTAACCAGCTTTTTCTCTTGGGGGGGGCAAACTCCTTAAGGGGATTTGACTGGTACACCATAGGGAAACGAAAGTTTTCCAATTTGGCAAAGCAGAAGGCCATTCAAAATGGGGCCACAGGGGAAGAAGCAGACCTCTTGGCGATGGTGCCTTATGGGGGTACTCAACAATTTTTTTATAACCTAGAGTTTATGTTCCCTTTAATTCGAGAGGCTCGAATCAGTGGAGTGGTGTTTTATGATGTGGGTTCAGCAGAAGATAGTTTGGCTCTTTCTTTTTTAAGGCATGATGTGGGTTTTGGTTTTCGTTGGCGTTCCCCCATAGGACCTTTACGTTTTGAATGGGGCTTTCCTTTAGATAAAAAAGAGGAATATGGGGAAAAGGATTTTAATTTTGAGTTTGCAATTGGCTCTCCTTTTTAGCTGGATGAGTGCTATTTCTTGCTCTTGTACAAAAGGCCCGATATGATGTTTTAGGACAATATATGAATATGGAGGATTAAAAATGAGAAAGCAAAACTTTTTAATTGTGCTTTGTGGACTGTTGATTTCAAGCTTAGCTTTAGCAAATGTTAAAATTGGTTATGTGGATATGCAGAAAGTGATTCAATCCACAAAAGCCGGGAAGGCAGCTAGAAAGAAGCTGGAAGCAGAGTTTAAAAAACGCAAAAAAGAGCTCGAAAAAAAACAAAAAGATATTCAGAGAATGGGAAAAGATTTTGAGAAAAAACGATTGGCTTTATCTGATGATGTGAAGCTGAAAAAACAACAAGAACTGCAGCAAGAAATGCTGAAGTACCAGGAGCTAGTGGGCAAAAGCCAAATGGAGATTCAAAAGAAAGAACGGGAGCTGACTTTACCCATTGTTAAGAAAGCTCGAAAAATCATCCAAGAAATTGCCAAAAAAGAAGGCTACACCATGATCCTTGAAAAAGGACAGGGCGTTTTGTGGGGGCAAAAAGATGTGGATTTAACAGATAGGGTTATAAAAGAATACGATAAGCGTTAATGGAATTGAAGGTTAGGTTATTTTATGGGTGTGCAAGAAGTTGTAATGGATGCCGAAAGAATTTTGGAAATTCTTCCACATCGTTATCCTTTTTTACTTGTTGACAAGGTTATAGAAATTTCTGATCTGCCAGAAAGTGGTCAACGTGTTGGACGAACCATTAAAGCTATAAAAAATGTGACAATCAATGAGCCTTTTTTCACGGGTCATTTTCCGGGACGTCCTATTATGCCAGGTGTTTTGATTGTGGAAGCAATGGCTCAAGCCAGTGCTTTGTTATGTTACCGTCCCATAGATCCAGAGTTAAAAATTTCTATTGCCAGTATTAAAGAGGCTCGTTTTCGTGTACCTGTTGTTCCGGGGGACACTTTGGAACTTCATGCCCGTGTTCTTAAAGACCGAGGACAAATGGTTTTGTTGGACAACCAGGTTTATGTGCAGGGTCGATTAGTGGCTGAAGCCCAAATTTTAGCTTCTTTAATTCCCAAAGATAAGCAGTCATAAAACGGAGGAAGTCTTTTGGCAATACATCCGACAGCCATTATAGATTCAAGGGCGAAAGTTCATCCAACAACAGAAATAGGTCCTTTTTGTGTAATTAAAGGGAAAGTGACTTTAGGCCCTTGTAATAAGCTTGAAAGTCATGTGTCGATTGGAACAGAAGAAGGCGAGGTGATTATTGGCGAGGGGAATCACTTTTGGCAAGGAGCCGTTTTGGGGGGAGCACCACAAGATCTGAAATATAAAGGTGAGCCCACAAAGCTGGTGATTGGGAATCATAATGTGATTCGAGAGTATGTAACCGTTAACCTGGGCACAGTTACAGGAGGAGGTGTCACAACCATTGGCGACCATTGTTTGCTGATGGCTTATGTTCATGTGGCACATGATTGTCACTTTCATAATCATGTGGTCGTGGCCAATTCCACACAGTTTGCTGGTCATGTGATTGTGGAGGATCATGTTCATTTTGGTGGTGTATGTGCGGTGACTCAATTTTGTAAAATAGGTAAGTTTGCTTTTATTGGTGGAGATAGTGTTATCAATAAAGATATTTTGCCTTTTTCCATTGCCCAGGGGCGCTGGGCTAAGATGAAAGCAGCCAATCGAATAGGTCTAGAGCGAAAAGGATTTCAAAAAGAAGAAATTGAAAACATCTATAAAGCTCTTCGCATTTTGTTAAAAGGAGAAAGCACCACCAGTGCTGCTGTGGAGCGCATTCAAAATGAATGTGTTCAAGATGAGCATATTTTGTATTTATTGAAGTTTATTGAGGAATCAGAAAGAGGACTGGCAAAATGACATCACCCCTTCCTTGTGCTGTGGTGGGCGTAGGATATCTGGGAAGATTTCATGCCCAAAAGTATAAGATATTGGAAGAAGCAAACCTTGTTGGTGTTTGTGATATTAATGAAGAGGTTGGACAAAAAGTAGCTGAGGAATTAGGTGTTCCCTATATAAAAAACCCAGAAGATCTCTTGCCTTTAGTAAAGGCGGTAACTATTGCGGCCACCACCTCTTCTCATTTTGAATTGTGTAAGCTTTTTTTAGAAAACGGCGTTCATGTCCATGTGGAAAAGCCTATGACAACAACAGTTAAAGAAGCTGAAGAGCTTTGTTCCCTCGCTGAAAAGAAACAGCTTAAGTTTCAGGTGGGGCATGTGGAGCGGTTTAATGCGGCTCTTGTGGCAGCAAGAGAGCAATTAAAAGAGCCTTTGTTTATGGAAAGTCATCGTTTAGCTCCCTTTAAACCCAGGGGAGTGGATGTGGATGTGGTACTAGATCTTATGATTCATGATTTGGATGTGATTTTGTCTTTGGTATCTGCTCCAGTTAAGACTGTTTCAGCGGTGGGAACGCCAGTACTGACATCTACAACAGACATTGCCAATGCTCGTTTGGAGTTTGAGTCAGGAGCCATTGCCAATTTAACGGCCTCAAGGGTGTCCTTAAATGCTCAAAGGAAGATTCGTGTTTTTCAAAAAGATCAATATTTATCCATTGATTTTGGGAAACAAGAAGTGAGCCTGTTAACCAAGACGGATTCTGTGGTAAAGGACTTGTCGAGTTTGCCTTTTCGACATGATATCTGGAGCTTGGAAAAATCGGACGCTCTTCTAGAAGAAACACGAGCCTTTGTAAAGTCTGTTCTTGAAGACACTCCTTGTGTGGTTTCTGGAAGAGATGGCCTTGTGGCTTTAAAGTTAGCGAGACAGATCATTGAGTGTATCCAACGAAGAAAATAAAAAAAATATTTTGATTGTAGCTGCCGAAGCCTCCAGCGCTCTTTATGCTCAAAGGCTTTTGGAAGAGCTGAAAAAACAATATCCATCAGTGCACTCCTTTGGAGTGGGAAGCCAAGCTATGGAGGCTTTGGGATTTGAAAGGATTGGTTGTTCAGAGAAGATGGCTGTTGTGGGATTGCAAGAGGTTTTAGCTCATTGGTCGGAAATCTCTTCTGTTTTTAAGCAACTTTTAAGTGAAGCTCAGAAGAGAAAGCCTCAGTTTGCTTTGCTTTTGGATTATCCAGATTTTAATTTACGTTTAGCTAAAAAACTAAAGGCTCAGGGTATTCGAGTCATTTATTATATTTCTCCTCAAGTGTGGGCATGGAGATCGTCACGAATTCATCAAATTAAAAAGTTTGTGGATTTGATGTTGGTAGTTTTTCCTTTTGAAGAGGCATTTTATAAAAAACATGGTGTTCCAGTTCGTTTTGTTGGTCATCCTTTATTAGATGAGTTAGAGCGCTTGAAGAGGCCAGAAAATCTAAGGGAAAGGTTTGGGATTCAAAAAGAGGAAGTGCTTTTGGCTCTTATGCCAGGAAGTCGGAAGTCTGAAATCAAACATCATTTGTCGGTTCAATTGGAAGTGGCAAAGCGTCTTTTAAGGAGAAATCAAAACTTAAAGATCGCTCTTCTTTTGGCGCCCTCTTTATCTAAAGAAGACCTGAATCCTTATTTAAAAAACTTGGATTTCCCTTTAATTGTTATGCAGGAAGAGCCATTGAAAATGGTTTCTGTTGCAGATATTGTTTTAACAGCTTCAGGAACAGCAACCCTTATTGTGGGGCTTTTGGAAAAGCCCATGGTTATTATGTATAAAATGAATCGTCTTACAGCCTATTTGATTCGTCGTCTTGTGCGGTCCACCCCTTTTTTTGGGATGATTAATCTGATTTTGGGAAAAGAAGTGGTTCCGGAATTTTTTCAGGAACAAGCCAGTGTGGAGAATCTGGAACAAGCTATTCAAAGTTACTTAAATGACCCTCAAAAGAGAAAGCAAACTCAAGAGCAGTTAAAACTAGTTAAAGAGAGGCTAGGACATCGAGGAGCCACACAAAGGGTCTTGGATATCATAGGAGAGTATCTTTGAAAGTTGCAATGCTTCCTCTAAAGAAACTTTTTGGAGCAGTGGTTTCTGTAAGAAATGTTTTTTACGATAAAGGGTGGGTTAAGGAACAGGGTGTATCTGTTCCTGTTGTGAGTGTGGGTAATTTAACAGTTGGAGGAACGGGAAAAACACCGACCTTGAAGTATTGTGTGCAGACTCTTTTAAATAAAGGGGTTGCTGTGGGTGTGGTGTCTAGAGGATATAAAGGTCATTTTAAGGGCGTTCAACGTGTTCATCTTCAGAAGTTAAACGGAGCTTTTTATTATGGGGATGAGCCTTTTATGTTGGCTTCAAGTTTTCCAGGAGTGCCTGTTTATGTAGGTTCAGATCGTGTTCTTGCTGCTCAAAAACTTTTAGAAGAGAATCCACAGATTCAGGTTATATTGGCGGATGATGCCTTCCAACATCGGCGCCTTAAAAGGGATCTAAACATAGTTGTTCTTGATGCTACAGTTCCACAAAAAGATTATGAACTTTTACCTTATGGACGAGCTAGAGAACCTTTAACTGCTTTAAATCGAGCGGATCTTTTGATTTTAAATAAAGTCAATCTTATTTCTAAGCCTCAAAAGCGCGGGCGTCTTCTTTTCCTCAAAGAGTATTTGCAAAGAGAACTTCCATTTGTTGAGGGAGGGTATAAGATCGAAAAATATGAGGAGATTTTCTCCGGGGAAGAAGTGGATCTTTCTCAAAAAGAAGTGGTTCTTGTTTCAGGAATCGGTCAACCTTCCAGTTTTAAGGAGCTTGTAAGAAAAGATGGGCTTCAAGTGGAACACCATTTTGCCTTTCCTGACCATAGTGAATTTGAAGAAAAAGATTTACAAGACATTATTAGCTATTGTGAGCAAACAGAAAGAAGCTACATTGTTGTTACTGAAAAAGATGCTGTTAAGTTGCGTTTGAGACAAACAGTAAAAGATAGTGTTCTTGTTAAATGGGTGGTAGCTCATTTAAGTTTATTTTTTGAAAAGGGCCAGGAGATTTTGGATGAACACCTTCAAAGCCTTGTTTAAGTCTCCTTTTCTTTTTTTGGCATGGTGTTTGTC